>CAKZQH010000098.1 GCA_937139565.1 uncultured Nitrospiraceae bacterium
GCAAAAATGAGCAGATTTTGAAGGTATTTTATTGAAATATCAATGACTTACAAATTTTATCTGACAAAGTCAGGAATTAGAACCTCTCCCTCTTTCTTTCATTGCGAGCCCCACTCTTCCGTCATTGCGAGGATTTTCCCTTCTGTCATTACGAGGAGCATAAGCGACGAAGGGATCTCATCGTTCCTCCTACTTGGACGAAATGAGATTCCTCACTTCGTTCGGAATGACGGTGGAGGAGGAGTCATTGCAAGCGTCAGCGAAGGGATCTCGTCGTTGTCTGTTCGTAGGCTTTACTTAGAGACCCCTTCGGGACATCGAGTCCCTCGCAGTGACACCCTTTTCTGTCATTGCGAGGAGCGTAAGCGACGAAGGGATCTCCAAACCGTTCGCCTTACTTAGAGACTGCTTCGCCTCATCGAGAGGCTCGCAGTGACTGACGGGATTTAGAGACTGCCACGGCCACTTCGTGGCCTCGCAGTGACACCCTCTCCGTCATTGCGAGCGTAAGCGAAGGGATCTCGTAGTTGCCTCATCGAGAAGCTCACAGTGACAAAATGCATACGCTAAGCTATCAGAGATCCCCTTCCTGCCTTTATTCTCTCCCTCATAGCTTACTCTATCCTTTACAAATCTCATTAGAACCATGTCTTTCGTTAATCGTGATACCCTCATAGCATAAAGATTTTGCGTAGAATACAATGGATTAAAACCAGAAATCAACGGAGATAGTATTCATCTTTTGATTCAAATTTTACAGGTAAAGATTTTTGATATTAGTAAACAAAGCAAGAGAGAATTTGGCTTTAAGAGGAGTAAAAGACATTAGACTACATTAGGTGGGAAAGGAAAATATGAGTCTCTGAAATATTTAGTTTTTTTGAATAAATATGCCCTAAATTGATGAAGTTGGGTTTATAAAAGAGCTCTTTACGTTGATTAAAACTAAGAGAAATTACAAAATCTATTGTTTCAATCTCCTCTGAGGGAAGACTTCACGCTATATTCGTTTTCACCTCTTACGATGAGGACTTTTAGTTTTTAGCGCTAAAATTTGTTCATAACTGCAATTGCTCCATAAATCTCAGAATGGTGCTCTCAACATCGAATCACTAAAACTCTGAGTGTTATCAAATTTCCTATGGAGCAAAAAACTGCCAGATATACCTAACCGCAAGATAAAGTATTATCAAACTGAGCGTTAACTTGATATAACGCTGAGGAACATATTTTTGAGCCCTTGCTCCAAAATAGATTCCAAGCATTCCACCAAAGCCAAATAAAAGACCAAGCAACCAATCCGGAGTTGTTTGTAACCCTTGAGAAGGAAGTACTGCGTAATAAAATACTCCAAAAACTGAGGCTGTAAAAGTTCCGAGCAAACATGCACCTGCAATGCTATGAACAGGAAGTTTAAAAAAAGTTATAAGAAATGGAGACATCATTGCACCACCACCAATACCGTATGTCCCACCAATTATCCCAATGACAAATGCAAGGGAAAAAACACCAATTGTGCTAAATGAAAACTTTTCACCCCAAAATTCGTATTCTATTCTTTTAAGGGAAAATGAAAGCGTTTTTACTGTTGCTTCCTTTGAAAGCTTCTGTTCGAATTTCTTAGTTTGAGCAGTCTTTTTCTTTTTAAAAACATCCATAAAAAGTCTTGTTCCAATATAGAGAAGAACAATCCCCACAAAAAATTTAAAAGACTTAGGGTCAGGTAGAACTTTTATTCTCAGGTAATATCCAATAATAATTCCTGGAACAGTTCCAACAACTATCATCGACGCAAGAGGCCATGCCATCCTTCCTTCTTTTAAATATCTATAAACTCCTGACGGAATGGCTACAACATTAAATATAAAATTTGTTCCGCTAACTCCTGGTGATGTGTAATTCAAAAAGCTTACCTGGAATGGTAGAAGAAGAAATGCACCAGAAACGCCTCCCATCGATGTAAAAAAGGAAACTACAAAAGCAACAATAGGAGGAATCAATATGTTAGTAGTTACTCCAGAAATAGGAAAAGTATATGTAAGAAAATCTAACATGGGTGAATTATATTAAATCCACAGTTGATAATAAAAATTAAAATTTTTTATCTATATATAAAAATGATTCTCAAAACCTCAAAAATTTTGCCAAATCTTCAGGTGATTTCAATGGCTCAAACTCCTTTTCTGCCAATGTGGGTATCACGTAATCTCCCACTTTATCTCTATGGGCAATAACCGTAAATGGAGTTATTTGATGAACAACAGCTCTGCCCATATTTGACTCCAAGGAAGCATAAAAATTCAAAGTAAGCAAGTCAAAATATGTAAGGAGCGCCTTTATATAGTAGGGTGAGAGATATGGTGATACTGTGTTTGAAAATGCCTTTAAAGAGAGCTTGGCCAGATTCAGAAATTTTTCCTCCCTAAAAATAGCATTTAATTTGAGTAAATTAATAATCATCATAGAATTAGCCGAAGGATATGGCGTGTCATGAATATTTTTTTGCCTTATAGATAGTATTTCCTCTGGTGATTCATAAAAACCTCCATTGTAATCGTCCCATAAGTTTTCCAATGCCAGTTCCATAATTGTTAATGCTTTTTCAATATATTTTCTTTCTGCTGTCACTTCATATAGCGAAATTAGTGCTGAAATTATATAGGCATAATCGTCAATCAATGCAGGAACTTCTTCTAAAGCTCTAAATAGACCTTGCTCAGAGAGCAAGGTAGATAAGCTTTTATCTAAAGCTCTAATAGCTATTTCTAAAAGTTCTGGATTTTTCAAGACTCTCCATGCTCTCACAAAAGCCTCACAACATATACCATTCACGCATGCATAGAGTTTTCTATCTATTTCTGGGCTTATCTTTTCCTTTCTTTTTGCTAAAAGCTTTTCTCTCAATTGTTTAATTAGTTCTCTATCTCTTCCAACAAGAATAAACCTTCCATCAGTTATAGCCTTATTATCTACTAAAGCAATTGTCATATCTGATATATCATTAAGCTCCTTTTCATCCCAGGTGTAATAAAAGGAATCGGCAAATTGGCTTGCATAGAAAAATCCTTCTTCTGAAAGCAAATTTTTTCTCATGTAATCAATAGTTTCTTCTGCTATTTCCCTGTAAAAACCGTCTTTAAGAATACAGTAAGCATCTAAATAGCCTATTACATGCCAAGCGTTATCTATGGCAAGTTTCTCAAAATGAGGTATTTTCCATTCATTGTCAGTACAGTATCGGTGAAATCCTCCTTCCACATGGTCATAAATAGCACCTCTTAACATGCCTTTAAGAGTCTTTTCAATTGCATTTGAAACCCATGGCTTTGGTCTTATCCAGTATCTCCAAAGAAGAAGGTCAATATGACTAAAAGGAGGAAACTTTGGAGTTTTTTTAAATCCACCGTTATCAAAATCAATTTCCTGCACAATATCCTCATCGGGATTATGAAGCAAATCTTCTCGTATTTCAGAAGGAGCTATTACTAAAGGTTTTATAGCATCAATAATTACCTGAGTTCTCTTAGAAATCTGCTCGCCATTTATTTTGAAGAGTTCCAATGATTTATCCAACATGGTTATAAAATAGTCTTTTCCTTCCTTTGGCTTGTAAGAGATTCCCGCAAAAGGCTTTCCATCAAAGTTAAGAAGCAAATTAAGTGGCCACCCGCTTCCTTGTCCGATAATGTATGATGCTTTTTGATAAATGGAGTCTATATCTGGTCTATCTTCTCTATTTACCATAATCGGAACAAAATCTTTATTAATCTTTTCTATGATTTCAGGGTCTTCAAGAATCTCCTGACTCATTTTTTTGCAAAAACTACACCATGGAGCAAAGATGTGAAAAAAAACAGGTTTATTCTCTGATTCTGCCTTTTTAAAAGATTCTTTAGAATAGGATTGCCATTCAATCATTTCTATCTCCTTCAAAATTTTTTTAATTTTGCCTTTTCTATAAATTTTTTTACAAGTTCCGGATCCTTTTTACCTTTATATTGTTCAACTCCGCTTGAGACATCAACACCATAAGGAGAGACTCTTTTTATAGCTTCTTCCACATTAAAAATATTTAATCCTCCAGAAAGAATAACAAAACCAAAATTTTTTACATTATGAACTTCATCCCATCTAAAGGTTTTACCAGTTCCCCCATACTCTTCCTTAGAGAAACTATCAAGTAGGAACGCAGATACCTTATAATAAGGTAGAACATCCTGAAGAGATTTACCATCAGGCAATCTACCACTATCATCAATCCTAAAAGCCTTTATAACTCTTGAAAAATTAAGACAAAAGTGGGGAGATTCTTCACCATGTAACTGAACAGTGTCAATTCCAGTTAAATTAATAACATCTCTTATAAACTCTAAACTTTCATTTACAAAAACACCTACAGAATTTACGAAAGGAGGAAGGGATCTAATAATATGGGCAGCTTTTTGAGGAGAAATATATCTGGGACTTTTTTTATAAAAAACAAATCCAAGAGCATCTGCACCACATTCTACTGCCCATAGAGCATCTTCTAAATTGGTTATTCCGCATATTTTTATTCTAATCATCTAAACTTTTAGCAAAATCATTTTTGATTTTTCATCCAGTGCTCTAACAGCATTAACATCATTTATTTCCATTAGCACTGCCTCTAATATGAGAAAAACCTCTGGATTCTCTCTTAGACATCCCATTTTAACAAAATCTTCTCTACCATAGACACCGTGAAAATGAATTTTCGGTTCATCATCGTATCGAAATATGGTTCCTATTCCTACTATCTCATTATTACCCACAATTTCTTTCCAAATTGGCACGGGTGGAAGTTCATCTGTCTGAGGACCTGCAACAAACCTTCCACCTTTTAGTCCTCCTATTAACCAGAATATGGCGGAATGAATATTTTCTTTTTTTGCAAGTTCAGTCAACTCCAAAAAGGGATTTTCTTTATCCTCAAAGGCTACTACAAATAATCTACCAACTGCTCCCTTTTGATATCTCATGTTTTCCTCCATTCGGATATACTATTATAAACCCTTTCAGGTGTAATTTCTCTCATGCAAAAATGTTCTACACAATTTTTCTTGAAACAGGGACTACATGATAAATCCGACCTGATAACCAGATGTCCTTCTCCAAAAGGACCTGTTCTAAGGTGTGATGTTGGACCAAAAATCGCAACAACCCTTTTCCCACTGGCAACAGCAAGGTGCATAGTTCCTGTATCGGGAGTAATTACAAAGGTTCCTTTTTTAAAAACCGCTATCAATTCACGAAGGCTTGTCATTCCAGCAACAGAAGTTGCCTTGCCCTCTGAATATTCCTCTATTTTTTTTGCAACCTCTTTATCTCCTTTTGAACCTACAATTAGAAAGTGGCTATCAAGCCTTTTTACAAGCTCAACAAAATAAGGAATAGGCCAGTTTTTTGATTGCCATCTTGCATTGGGAATGACGACAATATAATCATTATAATCTCTAAGCCAATGAGGTTCTTTATCTTCAGGAAGAGGGAATTTTACTGAATTTATTTTACATCCTAATGCTCTTGCTATTTCTAGATACCTTAATACAGCATGCTGCTCAATAGATGCTGAGACAACTGTATTATAAAAAAACGGACTAAATTCTCTACCTTCTCTAAATCCCACTTTAATAGGCGAGTTACTAAACCATGTTATTAAACCACTTCTTAGCAAGCCCTGTAAGTCTATGGTAATATCATATTTTTCTTTCTTAAGTAATGTTTTTAGAGAGGAAAATTCCTTTACTGTATGGGATAAATTTTTAATCCTCTTCCACTTATCCTTGTCCACTATAATGACTTTTTCTACTAAAGGATGCTCAATTAAAAGGTCTTCAAATCCCTTTGCTACAACCCAATGAACTTGGATTGAAGGAAAATTTTCCTTTATAACATGTAAAAAAGCTAAGGAATGAACTATATCTCCAAGAGAACTTGGCTTAACAATAAGAATTTTCTCATTACCTTTTAACATTTAAATCTCTTTTTATTATCTCTACTACCTGAGCAAGGTTATTCGCATCTCTTCCAATTAAAATGCCCTTTGCTCCTATGGTATTTGCAAATTCCATATCAATTTCTTTATCACCTACCATATAGGATTTTTTGAAATCTATTCTATACTTATATCGAGCAACCAAAGCTAAAGCAGGCTTTGGTTTTCTACAAAAGCAGGAGTCTTGAGGATGATGGGGACAGTAAAAAAAGTCATCAAAACTGTATTTATCAATAAAAAGCTGATTAACTTCACGAACAAAATCCTCTTTTATTATTCCCCTTGCAATACCGGACTGATTGGTTATACCGATTAACAGAAATCCCAATTCTTTTAATTCTTGCAATTTATCTAGATGAGATAAAGCTTCAAAATCTTCCCATCTACTTAAATAATGTGCATCTCTGCACAAAGTTCCATCTCTGTCAAAAAATACAGCCCTTTTTGTGGGAATTATCTCAAGTAAGGCATTCCAAACCTCTTCAACATCTATTGATTCCATACACCTTATATGAGAACACCGACTCTTAAAACATGGAGAACACTCAACAGCACTTCTTACAACCTTTCCTGCTAAGCGAGGTGGTCCTGTAAGCTCTGGTGATGTAGAGCCAAATATGGCAACTAAAGGCACTCCAAGAGCGTAACCTAAATGCATTATACCTGAGTCATTGCAAAGCAAAAGATCACATTCAGAAAGAAGCGAAATCAAATCATAAAGAGATGTTTTGCCTGTAAAATCAAACAAATGCTCCTTTAATTCCTCTCTCTCTTGGCTATTAAAGGATAATCTATCATCATTTTGACCTAAAACAACTACAGAGCCAAAATTTTTAGTAAATCTTCTTATAATTTCTATGAATTTCCGTCCTTCCCATCTCTTTGTAACCCCGTATTTAGCACCAGGAGCTATAGCAAGAATTGGCCTCTTAAGGGATTTAAGCTCATTTCGAGAGGAAATTCTATCTTTAAGGGCTGGATTAATCCAAGGGTATTGTGGCAAAAGAGATGGATTAAATCTTCTGGGAATTTCAAAAAAATAATTAATATGATGCATTTTTCTGTCTTCACGATTGTATGGCACGCGATGGGTAAGAAGAAAGCCTCGACAGTCTCTATCCCACCCTACTCTCTCTGGAATGCCAGCAATAAAAGCAATCAATGCAGCATCAAGAGCATTCTGCAAAAGATAGGCTCTTTGAAATCCTCCATCTTTAAGATTTTTTATCCCTTTTAATTTTCCTTTTAATCCAGGCTCATAAACTATTATTTCGTCTATGCTACTTTCAATCTCGAAGATTGGAGCTACTTTTTTTCTCACCAAAATTGATATTCTTGCATCTGGATGGAGCTCTCTGATTCCTCTAATCGCAGGAATACTCATAATGGTGTCTCCCAGCCAGTTAACGCCACGAATCACTATATTCATATGAATTTATTTTAAGCTTACTACCCTTTTGCTTGCAAATGGTATAATTAAAAATGCCTACACGCACTTATTTAAAATTAGGAGACAGGGTGATACACCTTCAATATTCTTTTTGGGGAACTGGCGAGGTTATTGAAGAGAAAAACTCCTATCTTCCCGGAGGTATTTGCCTTGTAAGAATTCTCTTTGAAGATGGTGTTGAAAGGTCCTTCATCAACAATCTTGATCATGAAATGTGTTGTTATTATACGGGAATAAGACTTCTTGAAGAATTTAGCATCTGGGAGACATAATTGTCGCTCATAAAAACAAAGTCTCTTTGTAAAACCTTTAAGATAAGAAAACTCACCATACCAGCTGTTGAAAATCTTGAGATTCAGATAGAACAATCGGACTTTTTTGCCTTAGTAGGTGAAAGTGGCTCAGGAAAATCAACGGTAATAAGATTGCTTCTAAAACTTATAACACCAGATAGCGGCGAAATACTTTTCAAAGGAAAAAATATATGGAACCTTGAAAAAGATGATCTAAAGACTTTTTATAAATCAATAGGAGTGGTTTTTCAAGATCCCTATGCTTCGTTGAATCCGAGACTAAAGGTTTTTTCAATTGTTGAAGAGCCTTTGAGAATTCATGAAAAACTCTCTAAAGAAGAGGCAGAATTAAAAATAAAAAAAATATTTAGCGAACTTGGGCTTGATGAAGACTTGATAAATAGATATCCCCATCAGCTAAGCGGTGGACAGCGACAAAGAGTAGCCATAGCAAGAGCATTAATTTTAAATCCGGATATTTTAATGGCCGATGAACCTCTTTCAGCGCTTGACATATCCCTTCAATCGTCTATTCTGAATCAACTAATTGAAATAAGAAAAAAACGAAATCTCTCAATCTTTCTTATTACCCATGACCTCAATGTTGTAAGAGCTGTAAGTAACAGGATAGGCGTAATGCATTTAGGAAGAATCGTTGAAGAAGCTTCTACAGAGGAAATTTTTAAGAATCCTCTTCATCCATACACATCACTTCTTCTTAGAAGCATACCAGGATTTCACAGAAAAAGCAGAAAAAAAATCCCAAAACTTACAACTGAAACCAAAAATGCCTGGTTTTTAAAAGGTTGTAGATTTTATACAAGATGCGATAAAAGAATGCCCATATGTAACGAAAATGTGCCTCAGCTAAAAAATATGAATGGAAGAAAGGTGCGATGTTTCTTATATTAGAAAATGAAAAACTTCTGGAATATAGATTAGATAAGCTGTTTTTGAATTTTTTTCTTTGTTCAATTTATCACCTTGATTTATAGTGACGAATTAGAATTCAATTATTCGCCCTAAATTAGGAAATGTTATAATAAAATTTATGAAAATTAAATTTATTTTAATAACCGTCTTAGTTTTAATCGCTTTTCTCACTGGAGCAGGATTTGCTCTTTTTAGAGATATCCCATCAATAAAGGATTTTGGCAAGCTAAAAAGTCCTGAGGGGACAAAAGTATATGCAGAAGATGGAACATTAATAGGAGAATTTAAAATTCAAAAGGGTATCTACATTCCGTATAAACAAATTCCAAAGCATTTAATTGATGCAGTGATAGCTGTAGAGGACTCGAGATTTTGGAAACACAAAGGAATCGATTATATAGGCATCGGAAGAGCTCTCGTAACTGACATATTTCACATGCAACTGAAAGAGGGCGGAAGCACTATTACTCAGCAACTTGCAAAGATTATGTTTCTTACTCCAGAAAAAACTCTGTCTAGAAAGATTAAAGAAGCCTATCTTGCGGTTAAGATAGAAAAGGAATTATCAAAGGAAAAAATTCTTGAACTTTATCTTAACAATGTTTACTTCGGTCACGGAGCTTATGGAGTAGAAATGGCTTCCAGAATATATTTTGGCAAATCTGTGACTAAAATAACCCTTCCTGAAGCTGCACTCCTTGCAGGGTTAATAAAAGCACCTAACACTTATTCGCCATATAGCGACCTTGTTAAGGCAAAGCAGAGACAGGAAATAGTTCTTGAAAGAATGGAAAACGAAGAACTGATAACACCGCAAGAGAGAAAAAAGGCATCCCAAGAGGTTATTCATTTAAGTTCTCTTAGGATTTCAACGGAAAACTACAATTATTTCCTCGAATATGTGAGAAAACAGCTCGAAGAATCCTTTGATATTGAAAAAATTTATAAAGGCAATTTAAAGGTTTATACAACTCTTGAGCCTCAAGTACAAATAGCTGCTCAAAAGGCATTACAGGAGGGCTTAAGGGATGTAGATAAAAGAACAGGATGGAGAGGTCCCATTGGAAAGGTATCAATAAAGGAAGAAGAAAAGGAAGAAAAAGTCTCATTTACTCCTTCTCATGGTGATATTTCTAGAGGAGTAGTTCTTTCTGTTTCGAATACTCATGCCATAATCAAAGCAAGAGGAGTAAAGGGAAAATTAAATTTACAGGATGCTCAATGGGCAAGCAAAATATTAGAAGCATCAGGTAAAGTTAAGATTTTAAAAAACTTTAAACTTACTGATATTCTATCACCGGGTGATGTAGTATTGGTAAGATTTAAATCAATAGGTAAAGAAATACTTTTTTCTCTTGAACAAGAGCCTGAAATAGAGGGAGCATTAGTTGCAATAGAACCTCAAACTGGCTATATTAGAGCTCTTGTTGGAGGTTATAATTTCCAAAGAGGAGAATTCAATAGAGCAGCTTATGGTAAAAGACAGCCTGGTAGTGCTTTTAAACCCTTTGTCTATGCCTCTGCCATTGAAAAAGGATTAACACCTGAAGATACCATCCTTGATGAACCTATAAGCTATAAAAGCGGTCTTAAAGAGTGGTCCCCTTCAAATTATGATGGAGAGTTTTGGGGTGAAATCACCTTAAGAAGAGCCCTTGCCTACTCAAGAAATGTTCCGACAGTAAGATTAGCAGAAACAGTTGGTATTGACTCAATAATAAACCTCGCCCAGAAAGCCGGTATAAAATCTGAAATGCCTACAGACCTAACCCTTGCCCTCGGCAGTTTAAGCATATCACCTTTGGAGCTAACTTCTGCTTTTGCAGTATTCGCAAATGGGGGTAAAAAGATAAAGCCTATTGCTATAAAATATGTAACTGACTCTTCTGGAAAAGTTTTACTTCAGAATGAACCTCAGTTAGAAGATGCTATATCCCCTCAAGTTGCTGCTACAATTACTGACATGCTTAAGGATGTTGTTTCATATGGTACAGGAGGTAGAGCTAATATTGGAAGACCAGTAGCTGGTAAAACAGGAACAAGCAACGAATTCAGGGATGCCTGGTTTGTAGGCTATACTCCACAACTTGTTGCAGGAGTTTGGGTTGGCTATGATGACATGAGAAAAAGTCTCGGTCATGGAGAAGCAGGAGGAAGAGCATCTGCTCCAATATGGGCTCAATTTATGAAAGAAGCATTATCGAATCGAGAGGTGCAAAATTTCTCGCCTCCGCAGATTTTCCAGGAGAAACAAGTTGAAAATTTAGATGATTCTTCTTTACAGGGAACTAATCCTATTCTTCGAAGATAGTAAGGAGAAGATATGAAAATTTTAGTATGCGGACTTGGTGCACTCGGAGTAGTTTTTGCTACTTCTCTCAAAGTAGCCCAAAACACTGTATTTGGACTTACGAAGGAAAAGTATATACAAAAACTTCAGAATAAACCGTTAAAAATTGTTGGTCTTTTCGGTAATAAAGAAGCAAATTTAGATGGAATATTTACAGAACCTTCTCAGATAAAAGAAAACTTAGATCTAATTATAATTTCTGTCAAATCATACGATACAGAAAAAGTGTTAAGTCAGATCAAACCAATCATTGGAGATAAGACCCTTATTTTACTTGCCCAGAACGGCTATGGTAATTATGAAATTGCAAGCACTCTGATTGGAAAAGAAAAGGTCATACTGTCAAGAATTATATTCGGTGCAAAAATAATTGAGCCGGGATTTGCTGAAGTAACAGTCTTTGCTGATGACATTGTAATTGGTCAGCCAGATAATCTTATTTCTACGAAAGAATTAGAGAAAATTTCTCAAACTCTAAATAAAGCTGGTCTGCCTGCAAGAGTATCACCTAATGTTTATGAAATTCTTTGGGATAAAATACTGTATAACTCTGCTTTAAATCCCTTGGGAGCAATTCTTGAGTGTTCATATGGTACACTTGCAGAAAACGAAGAAACAAGAAATATAATGAATTGTATTATCAGCGAAATTTTCAATGTTGCAAGAGCTAATCAAATAAAACTGAATTGGAAAGACGAAGAACAATATATTGACCACTTTTACAAAAAACTTGTCCCTCCTACTGCTCAACATTATCCATCAATGTATTACGATATTCAGCAAGGGAAAAAAACAGAAATTGATGCTTTAAATGGAGCTATTGTAAAACTTGCTGTAAAAGCTGACATATCTGCTCCTGTTAATGAGACGATTACTAATCTCATTAAAGTTAAAGAAAAATTAAAAATGAAGGAAAAATCGAATATAACAGAGGTTTAATAAGTTATTTTTCTCTAAAAATAAGATATAACTTCTAAATCAGTAAATATAGTTAAAAATGGACATTGAAAATTATTTTTAATGCTTTTATGCTATAATTGTTTTATACGTATGATTGATTTTATCTTCAATCCGTCTTCCATAGCAGTTGTTGGAGCCTCTTCTGAAGAGAAGAAAGTAGGTTTTTCTGTCTTAAAAAATCTTATAGACAACTATTTAGGAAAAATCTATCCTGTTAATCCTGGTAGAGAAGAAATTTTATCTCTAAAGTGCTATCCATCTGTTTCAACCATACCCGATAAAGTTGACCTCGCTGTGATTGTAATTCCTGCAAAAGCAGTAGCTGAATCATTAAAAGATTGCGCAAAAGCAGGAGTTAAAGGAGTGGTGGTTATAACTGCAGGGTTCAAAGAAGTTGGCGGAGATGGTGTATCCAGAGAAAAGGAGATAGTAGATATAGTGAGAACTGCAGGAATGAGAATGGTTGGCCCGAACTGCCTTGGAGTAATGAACACTAAAAATAAAATGAATGCCTCTTTTGCTCCATCTCTTCCTCCTGATGGAAGAATTGCCTTTTTTTCCCAGTCAGGAGCATTAGGAGTTGCAATCATAGACTGGGCAATACAAAATAATTTTGGATTTTCCAAATTCGTTAGCTTTGGAAATAAAGCTGATCTGAATGAAACAGACTTTCTTGAATACTTTGCAAAAGATGAGGACACGGATGTAATTTTAGGATATATAGAAGATGTGGTTAATGGTAAAAAATTTCTTGAAATAGCACGAGAAGTCACTAAAATCAAACCTGTAATACTTATTAAATCCGGTGCCACTGAAGCAGGTGCAAGAGCTGCTTCTTCTCATACAGGAGCTTTAGCAGGCTCAGATAGAGCTTTTAGTGAAGCTTTTAGAAAAACAGGTATAATCAGGGCTTCAGGCATCCAAGAGCTTTTCGATACAGCAGAAATGTTTATCGCAAAAAAAGCACCAAAAGGTAAAAGACTTCTAATTGTTACTAATGCGGGCGGTCCAGGAATAATTGCTGCTGACACAGCAGATAAATTAGGTATAAAATTAGACCCTATGACCAAATCATCAATAGATGCGATAGCTGAAAAACTTCCTTCTACAGCTTCGCTTTATAACCCAGTAGATATAATCGGAGATGCTACTTCAGAAAGATACAAAATCGTGTTAGACCAGGCTATCAAAGACGAGGGTGTAGATGGAATATGCGTTATTTTGACACCTCAGGCAATGACAGATGTAGATAATATTGCAGATGTTGTAATTTCCAACGCTAAAAATTCTGATAAGCCAGTCTTTACCTCATTTATTGGAGGTTCTCGAATAAAAAACGCTCTTAATAAATTAAAGGAATCAAGTATTCCCTGTTTTACCGATCCATCTGTGGCAATAAATGCTTACAGTAAGCTTATTCACTTTACAGAATTAAGGAATAAAAAGATTTCCAAAGAATCAGAACTTAATATTTCTATTGAAAACATTAATAAAGCAAAAGAAATAATTAGAGATTTACAATCAAAGGGTGTTTTAGAAATTGGTGGAGAAGAGGCAATGGAAGTTCTTTCCCTTTATGGATTCTCATTCCCTGAGAGAGCGCTTGCTAAAACACCTATGGAAGCTGTTGCTATAGCAGAAAGAATTGGCTATCCGGTTGTTATGAAAGTTTCCTCGCCCCATATTTTGCATAAAACTGATGTTGGAGGCGTTAAGCTTAATTTAAATAATGAAAAATCAGTCTATAATGCATTCATAGAAATTACAACTAATGTAAAAAGAGTTATGCCCGATGCTTACATAGAGGGTGTCATGATTTATGAAATGGTTACTGGAGGAAAAGAAATAATTCTTGGGGTGAGTTACGATAGAACCTTCGGACACATGATAATGTTTGGATTGGGTGGAATATATGTGGAAGTTCTTAAGGATGTCTCCTTCCGAATTGTACCTGTGTCAGAAGAAGAAGCCTTTGATATGATCGGTGAGATTAAAGGAAGCAAAATTTTAGATGGAGTAAGAGGGGAAAAGCCTTACGATAAAAAAGATATTGCAAATTGCATTCGAAAGCTTTCGAAACTCGTAGAAGATATTCCCGAGATTAAAGAAGTGGACATCAATCCTTATCTTGTTATGAACAATGGTGGAATTGGATTAGATGCAAGAATAATAATTTAGTCCTTTATGGGAGGCAAAAAATGATACCAATTTTTATATTATCAAATCGAGCTTTCACAGGAAAAAACTTCTTTGCCCTTGGATTAGCGCTCACCCTTAAAGATAAAGGTTACAAAATCAGTTATATGAGGCCATTAGGTAGATTACCTTTTAAAAAAGGTGAAGAAATTTTTGACGAAGAGGCGGTTTTTATAAAGGAAATTCTATCTCTTGAAGAGCCTTTAAGTGTTATATCGCCCTTTGTTTTTACCTATGAAACTCAATATAGACTTCTTGAAGGTTCTGACTTGAAAATCAAAGAAAAAGTGATATCTTCTTTTTCAAACTTACGAGAAAAAGATTTTGTAATAGTTGTGGGTCCAAATAACATATTTGAAGGTTTTACTTTAGGTATAGATGCTATAAGCCTTGTAAATGAGACTAAGGGATATGTTATCGCTATTCAGCATTGGGACAGTGAACTAGCGATGGACGATATATTTGGGATTAGGCAACTAACTGCTGATAAATTCATCGGTGCAGTTATAAATAAAATACCACCAGAGCAGTATCACCATGTAAAGGATAAGGTCATACCTTTTATGGAAAGTAAGGGCATAAAGATTCTGGGAGCTTTTAAAAAGGATAAATTTCTTGAAGCGGTTACAGTTAGAAGATTGATGGAAGCTATTAATGGTGGTCTCGTATGTTGTGAAGACAAATTAGATGAGTTTGTTGAAAATCTGTCAATTGGTGCAATGGATACAGAAACTGCATTGTCATATTTCTTAAGAATTCCAAACAAAGCAGTTATTACTGGAATCCATAGAACTGATATCCAAATAGTTGCTATGGAAACCTCTACAAAATGCCTCATTCTTACTGGTGGAATGCATGTTAATGATACTGTAACAGGAATTGCTAAGGCAAAGGGAATTCCCATAATAGTTACAGCCTTAGATACCTTTTCAGCAGTTGATAGAATGGAAAAACTTATGGGAAAAGCGGTAATTAGAGAAAAGGAGAAAACTCTAAAGGCAAAAGAAGTAGTTAGCAGTCAGTTTGATATAGAAGAATTTTTGAGAAGAATGAAATAATGAACAATTTCGAACAGCAGTTACTTGAAAAAGCCAATATACTTGTAGAAGCTTTACCCTATATCCGTAAATTTTACGGAAAAATCTTTGTTATAAAATACGGCGGTGCAGCTCAAAAGGAACTTCATCTCAAGGACGCCTTTGCAAAAGATATTGTGCTTCTTAACTTTATAGGCATTAAGCCAATTGTAGTCCACGGTGGCGGTCCAAAAATAAGCGAAATGATGAAAAAACTCGGAAAGGAACCTCAGTTTATTCATGGCCATAGAGTTACGGATAGGGAAACAATGGAAATAGTGGAGATGATTCTCGGTGGAGTGATTAATAAAGAAATAGTCCAATTAATCAATTCTCATGGAGGTAAGTCAATAGGTTTAACAGGAAAGGATGGAAACCTTCTTCGAGCGATAAAAAAAAGGTTAAAAATAAACGAAGAAGAAACTGATCTTGGTTATGTGGGAGAAATAGAGCAGGTTTCAACAGAAATATTAGAAAGCCTTCAAAAGGACAGTTTCATTCCTGTAGTTGCTCCAATCGGTTTTGATAAAAATGGAAACAGTTACAACATAAATGCCGATACAGTAGCATCTAATATAGCCGTAAGCATGCAGGCAGAAAAACTCATCCTCCTTACTGATGTAAAAGGCATTTCTGACGACTCTGGCAACCACATTCCTACTCTAAAAGTAGAGGATGCATTAAGACTTATCAGTGAAAATACCATTTCAGGTGGCATGATTCCGAAAGTTTATGCTTGCCTTAATGCCCTTAAAGGTGGAGTAAAAAAAACTCACATAATTGATGGTAGAGTTCCCCATAGTCTTCTCCTTGAAATTTTCACTAAAAAAGGAATTGGCACTGAAATAATTCTCTAAAATGTCAACTATTAGATTGGCTATTTCCTACTCTAATGTCGAAGTTAATTCTAAAATAAAATTATCCAAGGAAGACCAAAACTATCTTTTTAATGTTCTTAGATGTCAAATAGGAAAATTTATCGAAGTAACAAACGGAAAAGGTAAATCTTTTAAAGCCAAAATTGTTGATTCTCAACACTTACTAATAACTGAAGAAGAGAAGTTCTCAAGAGAGGATATCTTTTCTATTTTCCTGTGTCAGGCTTTGCTAAAAGGCCAAAAAATGGAGCTTATTCTTCAAAAAGCTACTGAACTTGGTGTGAAAGAAATTTTTCCCGTTATAAGCAGAAACTGTGTTGTTAAGAAAACAGAAAAAATGGAAAGATGGCAGAAAATAGTCAAAGAAGCCTCTGAACAATCAGGTAGAAGTGTTATTCCAAAAATACATCAATTAGAATCCTTCGATAGTTTAATAAAAAGAGTAAAAAATGGAATTATCTTCTGGGAGAAAAATGGAAAGCCTTTAAATGAAGCATTAAAAGAGCTCAGAATTGATGAGCCCATATTCCTTTTTGTAGGACCTGAGGGAGGCTTTACAGTTGAAGAAATTAAAATAGCCGATGAAAGAGGGCTTCAAATTGCCTCTCTTGGTCAAAGAATTCTTCGAGCAGAGACAGCAGCTATTGTGTCTGTATCAATAACAAATTTTTTACTCAATAATTATGTTATAATTAAAAAATGATAACATCAGAGGAAAAAGCCTTAAAAATCGCTAAACTAATCGATGATAAAAAAGGTTCAAATATAAAAATTCTTGAACTCAAAGATCTTACAATTATAGCGGATTATTTCGTTATCTGCTCCTGTGAAAGCACAACTCAAGTAAAAGCACTAACGGAGTATGTTGACGAAATGATGAAGAAAGAAGGTATACGCCCATTAGGAATAGAAGGTTTTAATCATGCCCATTGGGTTTTGATGGATTATAATGATGTTATAGTTCACATATTTCTTGAAGAACAAAGATATTACTATGACCTTGAAAGACTATGGCTTGATGCTCCGAGAATCCCCCTTGAAAAAGTCGAAAAAGAAATTATCGCAAATAAAAGCCCTGCAACGTATAAATAAAGTGTCCTGTTATTGTTAAACTGTCTCGCTGCCAATCCTCTGGAAGAGGCCAAAAAGGTTGGGCATCCTTTAAAGCTTGTATAGCAGCATCATCAAGCATTCTATAACCTGAAGTTCGAAGTAATTCGATATTAACCAGCTTTCCCTTTTTGTCAATTGTAAATCTTATATAAAGATCTCCAAATATTCCTCTCTGTGCAGCCTGTAAAGGATACTGCCACACTCTTTCAATCTTTTCCTTAAGCCTCTCCAAATATCCCCAGTCATTAAACTCTTTTGTTGAAAAACTAAGTCCTTGAGATGCCTCTGACTTTGAAGTCATTGTTTTTTCCCTTGAAAACTTTGCAATCACATCCCTATCAAAAATATCTGCAGTTCGTCTCTCAGGTTGAATCCTGCTAAATTCCTTCTCTTTTTTTAAACTCTCAGAGGGAATTGCTTCTCTTTGTTCCTCACTCTTTTCTATACCTCTGTTACCTTTTGGAATTGCTGAGAAATATCTTGGCTGTTTTTGTTCTTTTAAAGGAGGAAGTCTTTCAAGGATTTTAGGCTTTTTTTCTTCATTTTTTTTCTCTATGGTAGGTATTTCTGGCTGCGCAGGCAAAAGCATAACTGAGATAGGCTCAGATACAGTTTTTTCTGATTTCAAATAGTCCTGTATTATCACAATGAGAATAAAGAACAGCAGATGAAAGATAATAGAATAGATTAAAGCTCGCTTCACATAATTATTTTAACCTGAAAGGAACAATTCTCGAAATAATACTTTGGAAAGCTTTGAAATATAAGGGCATAAGATCTCTTCCACGTTCTTTTCTCAACCATATAGCCATTGCAAGTTCTTGAATGGCAGGTTCTCTATGGATGTTTAACCATTCATCCATTTTTTTATCATTAACAAAGATTAAATCCTGAAATTTTTTCATTATCCTAAACTGCCTCAAAAATCTATCTTTCCAAAGAGTTTCATATAACTTTAAATTTTTTTCTAATAATGCTTCTGCTACAAACTGACCCGATTTCATAGAATAGTAGATACCTTCGAATGAAACCGGCATTGTTAAGCCACAGGCATCGCCACAAAAAATTATATTTCCTCGGTAAAAGGTATTATTACTCCATTTTGGAATTCTGTAGACCTTTAATTTGGGAAAAAACTTCTCTCTAAGCTCATCTAAAGAAGCTAAAAACCTTTTCTTTAAAAAATTATCCATTAGAGGAATTAATTTGTTAACCTGTTCTGCTCCTGTGCCAACAGAGATATAATCCACACCTGGAAAAACCCATGAATAGAAATAAGAAGCATGGGAGCTATCAAACCAAAACTCTATGGTATCGTCCATTTTACTTAAACTGGAAGGAAGATGAAAAGTTAAAGTCCAACAATAATCGGGCTTTTTTACACCTGTCAAGGAACATACCCTGGAGTTTATCCCATCTGCAGCAACCACATATTTAGCGCTTATATTCAGAATATCACCTTCTTTTTTCTTAACCGTCGCATTAAATCTCCGGGTAAGTATTTTAAGGTCAATAAGTTCTGATTCTAAAAGCTTAGCACCATTTTTTTTTGCTATATTTCTAAGAAAACTATCGAATAAAAGACGATTCACTACAAGGATTTCACCACCTTTAAAGTCCACTTCTATGGGAGAGGAAAAAGGAGGTACAATCTTAATTTTTCTTATACTTTTTACGGGAATATTTTCTAATATATCTTCTAAAAGACCTAATTCTTTTAACCCTGCAGAGGGTATACCTCCTCCACAGGGCTTATTAAAGAAAAGATTCCTCTCGATAAGAACTGTTTCTATACCTTTACTCGCAAGAAATCTCGCTGCAGTTGCTCCCGCAGGTCCTCCACCTACAACTAAAACTTCACAATCCATCCCTTCTATTTCTTAGTCACCACCAGAACAGGACATGGAGCATTTCTAATTACTCTTTGAGTAGTGCTGCCAACAAAAAATCTCTCAACCCCGCTTCTTGGGAGGGTTCCAATGATAATTAGATCAATATTGTTTTCAGTGGCAAATTGAATAATTTCTTCGTATGGAATTCCTCTTTTCACCGCACTCTCCACATTTTTTAAATCTTCACGCATATCAATTCCGAAAGAATCAAGATTTCTCTTAGCGTGGGTCTCCAAATCTTTATAAAGCTCTGTTATAGAGGGATGTGGAATATGCAGATTAGAGGCCTTCTCAATGTCGTAAATAACATGTAAAAGATAAAGTTTTGCATTAAACATCTTTGCAAGGTCAACAGCATAAGAAAGAGCATAAAGAGATTCATCTGAAAAATCTGTTGGCAAAAGAATCCTTTGAAATTTCATAATACCCTCCTAAATGAATTTAATGTTTTTTAAGTATATCAATCTCATACCTTCAAATACAAGATAGGGCTCAACTTTATGAGGAATTTTTAGATATTTAGTTATTAAACCTACATTTCCTCCTGTCAGAATAACCTTCAAAGAAGTATTCATAGTATTTTCTATTTCCTTTATAATTCCTTCTATTGCATAACAGGTTCCTAATACAATTCCAACTCTTATAGCTGTATCAGTATTTTTACCTGGCAGACTAATGGGCTCATCTAAACTAATCAAAGGAAGCAATGCTGTATTTTTATTAAGTGAAGTATTCATTGTTTGAAGACCAGGCAAAATTGCTCCTCCATGAATTTCACCTTTTTCAGTGACTATCGTGATAGTTGTGGCTGTTCCAGCATCCACTAAAGCAATATCTCCTCCAAAGAGTTCATGGGCAGCAACTGAGCAGGTAAGCCTGTCTGCGCCGAATTTTTCTGGATTCTCAATAAGAAAAGATAAATCAGTCCTTAATTTATGATCTATAATAAGTATATGTTTAAAAGAATCTTTGAAAACCCTAACAAACTCTTCCGTCAGCGAAGGAACAACAGAACAAACCACAACATCCTCTTCTCCTAAGAGGAGTTTTTTTAAGCTTTCAATACGCAGACCCTCGATTGATGAATTAAAAATTAATTCGAAATCTCTTTCAATCGGACTACTGAATTTAGCAATGCTTAAAGTGGAATTTCCTATCTTTACCCCAAAGAGCATTATTTTGCTCTTAACAGTGTTACATCACCTGCACATATTTTTTCATATGTTCCATCCTGCAGTTTGACAATGAGCCTGCCCTCCTCATCAATTGCCTCTGCAGTAGCAAAAATCTCTTTATCTGCAAGAACTATCTTAACTTGCCTACCAATAGTTCCACTCAACTGCATCCATCTATCAATAATAGTCTTTCGATTTTTCTTCTCTAAAAGCTGATACCATTTGTCAAATTCTCTGATAATCTCCGTAGCAAGCAAGGCGCGAGAAAACTCCTCTCCTTTACATATTCTTAAAGAAGTGGCAATATCTTTAATTTCTTCAGGAATGTCTTCCTCTGTCATGTTTACATTTATTCCGACTCCAACAACAGCCGCCTTTATTTTTTCTCCTTCAATTTTCATTTCACTAAGAATGCCTCCGACTTTCTTGTGATCAACCAGCATGTCATTGGGCCATTTGATTAAAACAGGAATATCCGTAAATCTCCTCAACGCTGTAGTACAGGCAACTACGCTTGTCAGAGTTAATAGGGTAGCATACTTTGGCGTAATACTGGGTTTTATAGCAAAGCTCATATAAAGATTTTTCCCTGATGGAGAAATCCATGTTCTTCCTAATCTACCCTTTCCTTTTGTTTGCCTATCTGCAATGACCACTGTTCCTGAAGGATATCCTTGCTTTAAAAGGTCATAACCAATACTATTAGTTGACTCAACCTCATCATAAACAACTATTTCTTTCCCTATTAAAGATACCTTGGAAGAAAGCTCTTTTTTTAAATTATCCGCTGTAAATTCCATAAATTACCTCTCCTGATTAAGTATTATTACCTCTATTTTCCCTTTTAATTTCTCTGCAAAATATTTAGCATCATTCTCAGAACCTACGATGCTTCCATAGTGCATAGGAACAGCCACTTTTGGTTTAATGTCAAGGGCAGCTTGCACAGCCTCATCAGCAGTCATAACATATGTGCCAGAAACAGGAAGTAACGCTATGTCAACATCCTTAAAATTCTTCATCTCAGGTATATAGTCTGTGTCACCTGCAATATAAATTCTCTTTCCAGCAACTTTAAAAATATAACCTAACCAACCTTTTTCCTTTGGATGAAATTTTTTATTAACATTATAGGCAGGTACAACTTCTATCTCTATGCCTTCCACTGTTAATTTATCTCCTGGTTTAACAATAAATTCCTTAGCATTGATTTTTCCAGAACAATCAGAAGGAAGCACAAGAACTGTATTAGGACCAAGAATCTTTGAAATATCTTCAGGACTAAAATGGTCATAATGCTCGTGAGTAATTAATATTATGTCCGCTTTATCAGGCTGTTTAATATTATAAGGATCAGTGTAAATAACTTTCTCACCACTAATTTTAAAGGTGTCATGACCAAGCCATTTAATATTTTCTAACATCTCACACCTCCTTGAGATTCTCGCTGCATATATGATACTAAATTTTATCAGATACTAACAATTTCCGCTAATGGAAAACCTCTCTTATTTATTCATTTCAACTCTGTGTTAAAATAACTTAATGAAATTCTTCGTCATTTTAATTATAGCTCTTTTAATCTTTAACTCCTTCGCCTATGCTAATGAAGAAGCATATGTTTTTGTTACCGATGAAAGGGATAATCCTATTAAGGGCTATAAGATCTTGCCTACTGAAAAAAAAGATATTTTCATCTGTACTATAGAACCTTTAAAAAAATGGATTATAACCCCTAAATCACTTTTGATCATAGTTAAAGATAGAGATATTTATAGAGTAAAAGATTCAATCGTATTTGATCGAAAAAATGGAATTGCTCTTTTAAAAGCCGATTTAACCAATGTAATAACTCTATCTTTTAAAATCAATGAAATAGAAATTGATAAAAATATATCAGTTCTAATAAAAAATAAAAAACTTATAAGTGCAAAATTAGATGAGCTATTTCCCTATGAAGAGAAAGTTTCTACCTTACCTTCAAAAGAAGAAGAGGCTAATTTATTAAACCTTGCTGAGTACTATGAAAGCTTAGGTCAATTTGACAAAGCACTAAATCTGTATGAAAAAATTCTCAGCCAAGCTCCTAATGATAAAGTAATTATGGAAAAAATAGCTCTTATTAATTATAGGTTAGGCAATTTTAAAAAGGCTAAGGAGTATTTTTTTAAACTCTCTTCAGACGAAAAGTCCTTAGCAAGAATTGTAGGAATATTAATTATAGAAAAAGACTTTGAAAATGCATTAAAAATCCTAAATAATTATGAAAAACATCAATCCAAATATTTTCACTATATAAAAGGAGTCATTTTATATCTTACCGGTAAAAAAGATGAAGCTTACAAGGAATTATTAGTTCTCATAAAAATAGATAAAAATTTAGCCAGAAATCTTCATGAACTTTTAAGATAGACTCCTGATAACTTTGATCAATTTATAGCCGGTTTAGAAAATATCTCTGATGTAACTCCAACTTCATCCTGACTTTGTCAGATAAAATTTGTAAGTCATTGATATTTCAACAAAATACCTTCAAAATCTGCTCATTTTTGCA
>CAKZQH010000099.1 GCA_937139565.1 uncultured Nitrospiraceae bacterium
ACCCGTAAGACAGTAGCCACTGGAGTAGAGATGTTCAGGAAGATACTTGATGAGGGAAGAGCGGGGGATAATATAGGAGTATTGTTGAGGGGAGTAGGAAAGGATGAAGTAGAAAGAGGTATGGTATTGGCTAAGCCTGGAAGCATCACTCCGCATACAAAGTTTAAGGCAGAAGTATATGTATTGACGAAAGAGGAAGGTGGGAGGCACACACCGTTTTTTAATGGATATAGGCCACAGTTTTACTTTAGGACAACGGATGTAACAGGAGTGATAAAGTTACCTGAAGGAGTAGAGATGATAATGCCGGGAGACAATGTGAACATAGCAGTGGAGTTGATAGCGCCGATAGCAATGGAAGAGGGACTGAGGTTTGCAATAAGAGAAGGTGGAAGAACAGTAGGTGCAGGCGTAGTTACAGAGGTGTTGGAGTAAAATGGACCAAAAAATTAGAATAAAACTAAAAGCTTACGATAATAGAGTGCTTGACCAGTCAGTCAAGGAGATAGTAGATACTGTTAAGAGAACAGGTGCCAGAATAGCTGGTCCTGTTCCTTTACCAACAAAAATTAGTAGATATACGGTTTTAAGATCAACAAATCAGGATAAGAAATCAAGAGAGCAATTTGAAATCAGAATACACAAGAGATTAATTGATATACACGATCCCACCCCCGAAACAGTAGAGGCTCTTATGAAGCTTGAGCTTTCTGCAGGGGTAGATGTGGAGATAAAGCTATGAAGGGAATAATTGGTAGAAAAGTCGGAATGACTCAAATTTTTGACCAAGATGGAAAGATAATTCCAGTTACCGTAGTTGAAGCAGGACCATGCTGGGTTGTGCAGGTTAGGAGCAAAGAGAAAGACGGCTATGAAGCTGTGCAGCTCGGATTTCAGGAAGTAAAGAAGGAAAAAAGAATGTCCAAGCCTCTTCATGGAATATTTAAAAAGGCAGGTGTTCCACCCTGTAAACACTTGAAGGAATTCAAAATGACAGGCTTAAACGTGGGAGATAAAATCACAGTAGAGATATTTTCTAAGGGTGAAGAGGTTAGTGTCACAGGTTTCTCTAAAGGAAAGGGATTTCAGGGTGTAATGAAACGCCATAATTTTAGTGGTGGACCTGATACACATGGTTCTATGTTTAATAGAGCTCCTGGTTCAATTGGAGCAAGTTCTTTTCCATCAAGAGTATGGAAAGGTAAAAGGATGGCTGGACATATGGGTAATGAAAGGGTGACCGTGAAGAATATAACTGTAGTAGAGATAATACCGGAACAGAATTTAATTCTCTTGAAGGGTGCTGTCCCAGGAGGAGAAAACGGAATAATTGAAATATGGAAGGTAGAGGGATGATAGAGATAGAGATAAGAGATATCAATAATAACATAATTGGTAAGAAAGAAGTGCCAGAGATTATATTTAATAATCCAGCATCTGATTCAGTGGTGCATTCTGCTGTGGTTGCTTATATGGCAAATCAGAGGCAAGGCACTCATGCAACTAAGACGAGAGCAATGGTTGCAGGTGGAGGAAGAAAACCTTGGAGACAGAAACACACAGGTAGGGCAAGGCATGGTAGCATAAGGTCTCCTCTATGGAGAAAAGGTGGAATAGTTTTTGGTCCTCAGCCAAGGGATTATTATATTAAATTGCCAAAACAGATGAAAGATGTTGCACTATTTAAAGCTCTAACGCTTAAGCGCAAGGATAATGAGATATTGCTTCTTGATAAAATTGAGCTATTGAGGCCAAAGACAAAAGATATGGTTCAAATATTAAAAAACTTAGGGATTGCTGATAACTCCGTACTATTTGTTTTGCCCGATAAGGACGAAAATATATTGCTATCTGCAAGAAACATTCCATATGTTGGAGTTGTAAGGGCATCAGATATTAATGCTTATTATGTCTCTCTCTTTGACAGAATCGTATTCACCGTTTCAGGGCTTGATGAGCTATTAAAGATAAAGGGGGTGACCTCCTAATGAATATATTTGAAATTATAAGAAGGCCCATATTTACAGAAAAGGCTATGAACCTCAAGGAAGCAGAGGGGAAGATAGTTGTAGAAGTTCATCCAAATGCCAATAAGGTACAGATAAAAAAAGCCTTTGAGGAATGCTTCAAGGTCAAGGTAGATGAAGTTGCAGTAATAAATATAAAGCCTCGTGTCAAAAGAGTAGGGATTCATTTTACAAAAACAAAAAGACTTAAAAAGGCAATTATTACCCTTAAGCCAGGGGAAAAATTAGATCTTGTAGAGGGTGTATAATGGGAATAAAAAGATGTAAACCAACATCAGCAGGTAGAAGATTTGTTACTTATCCTGATTTTAGTGAGATTACTAAGGATAAGCCCCATAAGTCTCTTACTGTGAGTATTAAAAAGAGACGGGGTAGAAACAATCAGGGAAGAATAACTTCGTGGCTTAAAGGCGGTGGCAATAGAAAGCATTACAGAATTATTGATTTTAAAAGGAACAAATATAAGGTACCTGCTAAGGTAGTAAGTATAGAGTATGATCCTAACCGTTCTGCGCGAATAGCGCTACTTAAATATATTGATGGAGAGTACAGATACATTCTTGCTCCTGATGGATTAAACGTAGGTGAAACTGTGATGAGCGGAAGCGGTATTGATGTTAAGGTGGGCAATGCTCTACCACTTAAGGAAATTCCCTTAGGAACAATGATTCATAATATAGAACTTTATCCAAAGAGTGGAGGCAAATTGGTAAGAAGTGCTGGAGTAGCAGCACAGCTTATGGCAAAAGAAGGTAAATACGCACATGTTAAGCTTCCCTCTGGTGAAATGAGACTAATAAGTGTAAACTGTATGGCTACGGTTGGACAGGTTAGCAATCTTGACCATGAAAATGTGGTGATAGGAAAAGCAGGCAGGATGAGGCATCTTGGTAGAAGACCTTCAGTTAGAGGAGTTGCAATGAATCCAATTGATCATCCCCTTGGAGGAGGAGAGGGAAGGTCTTCAGGAGGAAGACCGGCATGCTCACCATGGGGTAAACCTGAAGGTATAAAAACAAGAAAAAATAAGAAAACTGACAAATTCATTGTAAAGCGCAGGAAGTAAGGGGGTAGAAAGTGTCCAGATCATTAAAAAAAGGTCCCTTTGTAGATGAAAAATTAATGGAAAAAGTAAGAAAAGCCATAGAAAGTGGTGATAAAAAGCCTATTAAAACATGGTCAAGAAGGTCAACGATAGTTCCTGATTTTATTGGTTTGACTTTTGCGGTGCATAATGGAAGAAAATTTATACCTGTTTATGTGACAGAAAACATGATTGGACATAAACTTGGTGAATTTGCACCTACAAGAACTTTTAAGGGGCATGCAGGCTCCGAAGAAAAGAAAAAGGCTAAGGGGAAATAAAACATGGAAGCAAGAGCCATATTGAGATATGCTCGAATAACTCCAACGAAAGCAAGAAGGGTTATTAACTTGATAAGGGGTAAAAAGGCAGGCGATGCATTGCTTACACTTAAGTATATGCCTCACAGAGGAGCTCGAATCATTGAAAAGGTATTAAGGTCTGCTTTGGCAAATGCTGAACAGAAGAATCCAAGGTTAGATATTGATGCCTTAACGATTGTTAAAGCCTGCGTAGACCAGGGACCAATGATGAGAAGAATTGAGCATAGGGCAATGGGAAGGGCAAACATTATTAAGAAAAAAACTTCCCACATAACAATATATGTTGCCACTGAAGAAAATTAAGCGGGGGTGTTGAGTTGGGTCAGAAAACAAATCCGATAGGTAACAGATTAGGGATAATTAGGACATGGGAAAGTAGATGGTTTTCTAAAAAGGGCTATGCTGATAAGCTCATAGAAGACCTTCAGCTAAGGAAGCTATTAAAGGAAAAATTATATCATGCTGGAATATCAAAGATAGAAATAGAAAGAGTCGGAGATAAAGTAAAAGTATTAATATTTGCTGCAAGGCCTGGAATAATTATCGGAAAAAAAGGTGCTGAGGTTGAAAAACTTAAGAAGGAGGTTGAGCAGAAAACAGGCAAACAGGCAAATATTGAAATAAAGGAAGTTAGAAGGCCTGAGCTTGATGCTCAGCTTGTAGCAGAGAATATAGCTTTGCAGATAGAAAAAAGAGTGGCTTATCGTAGAGCTATGAAAAGAGCTGTATCTTCATCTATGAGATTTGGTGCAAAGGGAATAAAGGTCTCTTGCGCAGGAAGACTTGCTGGAGCAGAAATAGCAAGAACTGAATGGTATAGGGAGGGAAGAGTCCCTTTAAGCACGTTTAGAGCAGATATAGATTACGGGTTTGCTGAAGCAAAGACAACCTACGGAGTTATCGGCATAAAGGTATGGATATTCAAAGGTGAAGTTCAGCCTGGGCAATATATAAATTATAACTATTAATTAGGGTGAGGTACGAGTTATGTTAGCTCCAAAGAAAGTTAAATTTCGCAAGATGCAGAAAGGCAACATGAAGGGTATTGCCTACAGAGGTGGTTCTGTATCTTTTGGTGAATTTGGTCTTAAAGCTCTTGAACCTGCCTGGATTACCTCAAGGCAGATTGAGGCTGCAAGAGTTGCCATAATGAGGCATGCAAAGAAGGGCTGTAAGCTTTGGATAAGAATTTTTCCAGATAAACCAATAACAAAAAAACCTGCTGAAACAAGAATGGGTAAGGGAAAAGGAAATCCAGAGTTTTGGGTTGCTGTAGTGAAGCCTGGGAGGGTTATTTTTGAGATTGCTGGTGTTCCAGAGGAGATTGCAAAGGAAGCATTTGAGCTTGCATCCCATAAGCTTCCTATAAAGACAAAATTTGTAAAAAGGCAGGAGAGTTTTGTATGAAATCAGCAGAATTAAGGAATTTATCAATAGATGAGTTAAAAAAGAAGGAACAAGAATTAAGAAGAGAGCTTTTTAATCTTCGATTTCAGCTTGCAAAAGGAGAGCTCCAAAATGTCAGAAGAATGCATGCTGTAAAAAAGGACATAGCAAGAATACTCACAATTATTACTGAAATTAATAAAAAGCAGCGAAAATAAAGAGTTTTAAGGAGTAGGGAAGATGCCTAAAAAGATTTTAAAAGGAACAGTGATTAGCGATAAAATGGACAAAACAGTAGTTGTTTCAGTTGAGAGGGTTTTTCAGCATTCTCTTTTTAAGAAGACCATAAAAACAAGAAAAAAATATAAGGCCCATGATGATGAAAACCGTTGTCAGCTTGGAGATGTAGTGGAAATAATTGAAAGTCGCCCAATCAGTAAGACAAAGAGATGGAAAGTCTTAAGAATTCTGAAGGAGGGTGAGGGTCAATGATTCAACCAAGAAGCATTCTTGAGGTTGCTGATAATTCTGGAGCAAAAAGGGTACAGTGCATAAGAGTATTAAAGGGATCAAACAGAAAATATGCAAGCCTGGGTGATGTTATAGTTGTTAGTGTTAAAGAGGCTTTACCAGACGGTAATATAAAGAAGGGTGCTGTTGCTAAGGCTGTTATTGTCAGACTTCGTAGAAGCATAAGAAGAGCTGATGGTTCTTACATAAGATTTGATCAGAATGCAGTTGTTATTGTGAACAATCAGCTTGAACCTATTGGCACCAGAATATTTGGACCTGTTGCAAGAGAACTCAGATGGAAAGAATTTACAAAAATAGTTTCTCTTGCACCAGAAGTTATATAGTTTGGAGGAACAAAGTGAGCTTAGGTATTAAAAAGGGAGACATGGTAATAGTTATATCAGGTAAGGATAAAGAAAAAAAAGGAAGAGTTTTAAAGGTAATTCCTAAGGATGAAATGGTTATTGTCGAGGGAGTCAACATTATTAAAAAGCATCAAAAGCCTACACGTAAATATCCTCAGGGTGGGATTATAGAAAAGGAAGGGTATCTTCACAGGGCAAAGATTATGTTAATATGCCCGAAATGTGATAAACCTACTCGTGTAGGAGCTAAGATATTGGAGGATGGACGAAAAGTAAGAGTTTGCAAGAAGTGTAAGGAGGTTATAGACTAATGAGCACTGAAGTGAAGCAGAAGTATGTACCTCGACTAAAGGAAAAATATGAAAAAGTGATAATTCCTGCATTAATGAGCAAATTCAACTATAAAAATATAATGCAGGTGCCAAGATTAGAGAAGATAGTAGTTCATGTTACCCTTGGAGAAGCTATTCAGAACATAAAACTCCTTGATGCAGCTGAAAAACAACTGGCGCTTATAACAGGGCAAAAACCTCTTATAACAAAAGCTAAAAAACCACTTGCTGCCTTTAAACTTAGAAAAGGAATGCCTATTGGATGCAAGGTAACATTAAGAAGAGAAAGAATGTATGAATTTTTAGATAGATTGATTTCTCTTGCCTTACCAAGGATAAGAGATTTTAGAGGGCTTTCTAAGAAGTCCTTTGATGGTAGGGGAAATTATGCATTTGGTATAAAGGAACAATTTATATTTCCAGAGATAGATTATGATAAGGTAGATATGATTCACGGATTGGACATAATAATCTGCACGACTGCGAAAACCGATGAAGAAGCATTGGTTCTATTGAAAGAATTTGGAATGCCATACAGAAAATAAGGAGGGGTTGTGGCAAGAACAAGTAAAATAGAAAGATCTAAATATCCACCCAAGTTTAAAGTGAGAGTTAAAAACCGTTGTAGAATATGCGGTCGTCCAAGGGGATATTTAAGAGAGTTTGGTCTATGCAGGATATGTTTTAGATTTTTAGCCAACTCAGGGAAAATCCCTGGTGTAGTAAAATCAAGCTGGTAGAGGGGTGAAAGAATGGTAACTGATCCAATTTCAGATATGCTAACTCGTATAAGAAATGCACTTAGAGTAAAAGCAGATAAGGTAGATATTCCTGCATCAAGGATGAAAATAGAGATAGCCAAGATTCTTAAAGAGGAAGGATTCATCAAGTCGTATAAGATTATCAAAGATAAAAAACAGGGAGTTATTAGAATTAATCTTAAATATACACCTGAGGGTGATTCGGTTATTTCCAATTTGCAGAGAATAAGCAAACCGGGCAGGAGGATATATGTTGGTAAAACAGAAATTCCTCATGTAATGGGTGGCCTTGGAGTAGCTATTCTAACTACTTCGCTCGGAATAATGACGGATAAAGAATGCCGCCAAAAAGGTGTAGGCGGAGAAATAATATGTTATGTATGGTAAGAGGTGATAGAATGTCGAGAATAGGAAGAAAGCCAATTCAGATGCCTGAGAATGTTGAAGTAAAAATAGATGGAAAAGATATAACAGTCAAAGGACCAAAGGGACAGTTGAGTTATACATTGCCAGAGGGCATCGAAGTAGTCCTTGAAGATAAACAGCTTGTTGTCTTGAGAAATTCAGATGTATCCAAGATAAGAGCACTACATGGGCTTGCAAGAAGTCTGCTTTCGAATATGGTTACGGGCGTTTCGCAAGGATTTACTAAGGTTCTGCAAATTGTGGGAGTAGGATATAGAGCGCAGTTAAGTGGAAATAAATTGGTCATTAATATTGGATATTCTCATCCTGTTGAATTTCCTCTCCCTGATGGTATAAAAGCAGCTGTCGATGATAAGCAGACAACAATTACTCTCCAAGGCATTGATAAGCAGTTGCTCGGACAGGTAGCGGCAAATTTAAGGGCTATTAGACCTCCAGACGCATATAAAGGTAAGGGAATTAGGTATGCCGATGAAGTCTTAAAATTAAAACCTGGTAAGACTGGAAAGAAATAAGGAGGGTTAAAGTTGCGAGATAAAAAAGAATTAAAAGAGAGAAGACGCAATAGAATAAGAAAAAAAGTTTTCGGAACATCAGAAAGACCGAGGCTTTCAGTGTTTAGAAGTCTTAATCATATATATGCTCAGGTGATTGACGATACACAAGGAAAAACAATAGTGTCTGCCTCTACCTTAGAAAAAGAGTTTAGAGATATAAGATTGAATAAAAGCAATATTGAATTTGCAAAGAAAGTTGGAGCATTAATTGCTGAAAGAGCAATAAGCCTTGGAATCACAAAGGTAGTGTTTGACAGAGGGGGGTACAGATATCATGGAAGTATTAAAGCTCTTGCAGATGCTGCAAGGGAAAAGGGATTACAGTTCTAAGGAGGAATGATGAGGCAGGAGAGAATAAATGCATCAGAATTAAATTTAAAGGACAAGGTGGTGTATATAAATAGAGTTGCTAAGGTTGTAAAGGGTGGTAGAAGATTTTCCTTTAGTGCCCTTGTTGTTGTAGGTAATGAAGCTGGTATTGTTGGAATTGGAAAAGGTAAGGCTGCTGAGGTTCCAGATGCGATTAGGAAGGCAATAGATAAAGCAAAAAAGAATCTTATAGCTTTTCCTTTAAAAGATACCACCGTTCCGCACAGAATTGAATATAAATATGGAGCTACAAAGATTGTAATAAATCCTGCACCTAAGGGTACAGGCATAATTGCAGGTGGACCTGCCCGAGCAGTGTTTGAGGTAGCAGGAGTTCAGGACATTGTTGCCAAAGTACTTGGCAGCCACAATCCATTTAATTCAGTGAGAGCTACAGTTGGAGCTTTAAGCAGGTTAAAGGAACCATCTTCAGTAGCAAAACTTAGAACTCGCACAGCTGATTTAGAAGCATCAGAGGAAAATCAATCTGTTGGAGAGGAGGAAAAGGTTTTATGAAAATAAATGAATTAAAGCCAGCAGAGGGAAGCAAAAAAAAGCCTAAGAGAATAGGTAGAGGACCTGGTTCTGGTCATGGAAAAACATCGACAAAAGGACACAAAGGTCAGAAAGCCCGTTCAGGCGGTGCAAAAGGGGCAGGTTTTGAAGGTGGACAGATGCCGCTACAGAGAAGGCTTCCCAAGAGAGGATTTTCCAATGCTCCTTTCAAAAAGGAATATGCTGTTGTTAATATTGATGATTTAAATAAAATTGCCGATGAAGTGGATGTTATAACACCTGATATTCTTCTTGAAAAGGGAATCGTAAAAAAACTCAAGGATGGTTTAAAAATCCTTGGTAATGGAGATATAAATAAGTCAATAATCGTAAAAACTCATGCAATAAGCAAGTCAGCCCGCCAAAAAATTGAAAGCAAAGGTGGCAAGGTCGAGGTCTTATAGTGGGACTTGTAACAGCCTTTAGAAATATTCTCAAAATACCAGAGTTAAGGGCAAGAATTTTATTTACTTTGGCGATGCTTGCTGTCTTTAGAATAGGTGCCCATATACCCACTCCAGGGATTGATGGAGAAGCACTCAGTAAATTCCTCATGGAACGCGGCGGCGCTGTAATGGGATTTTTTGACATATTTACAGGTGGTGCTCTTTCTAAGGTTACTATATTTGCTCTCGGAGTAATGCCATATATAAGTGCATCTATTATATTTCAGCTATTAACAGTTGTTATTCCTTCCTTACAAAAACTTGCAAAAGAAGGTGAAGAGGGAAGAAAAAAGATTACACGATACACCCGCTATGCAACAATAGTAATAGCTGCAATTCAGGGTTTTGGAATAGCTGTTGGACTTGAGACAATGGGAGAAGGTCAATTTATTCAGGAGCCTGGATGGAGTTTTAGACTTGTAACAATGATAACTCTTACTGCAGGTACAGCGTTTCTTATGTGGCTTGGCGAACAAATAACCGAGCGAGGAATTGGAAACGGTATTTCTCTCATTATATTTGCCGGTATTGTAGCTAGATTTCCAAATGCTATATTCTACACATATAATCTTATGAGAACAGGCGAGTTGTCTGTATTTTTTGTAATCATTCTTGTTGTTGTCATGGTTGCGGTTGTAGCAGGAATAATATTTATTGAAAGAGGTCAGAGAAGGATACCAATTCAGTATGCAAAAAGAGTGGTTGGTAGAAAAATGTATGGTGGCTATACAACCTATCTTCCATTAAAGATTAACTCTGCTGGAGTAATACCGCCTATATTTGCCTCTTCGGTTTTAATGTTTCCAGCGACGATTGCTGGATTTATTGCAATTCCTTGGGTTCAATCCCTTGCTAAGCAACTTTCGCCAGGCAGTATCCTTCATATCGTATTCTATGTTGGCTTAATTATGTTTTTCACATATTTCTATACGGCAGTAATTTATAATCCTGTTGAAATTGCTGATAATCTACAAAAAAATGGAGGGTATATTACAGGAGTAAGGCCAGGACAAAAAACATCGGAATATATATATAGAGTGCTTTCAAGGCTAACTTTTATTGGTGCTCTCTATTTGAGCGCAGTCTGTGTTCTTCCTGAGATACTGATAGCTCAATTTAAGGTTCCATTTTATTTTGGTGGTACTTCCCTTTTAATTGCAGTTGGAGTGGCTTTGGATACGGTTTCCCAAATAGAGACCCACATGATTAGCCGCTCCTATGACGGATTTTTCAAAAAATTCCGAATAAAAGGCAGGAAGGACTAGTTCTCGAGTGATAATTCTGAAAAGTTCGGATGAATTAAAGAAAATTCGAAAATCCTGTCAAATTGTGGCTGAAGTTCTGGAAGCACTTAAATCATACATTAAAGAGGGATTATCAACAAGGGAAATAGAGCTTTTTATTGAGAAGCTAATACTAAAGAGAGGTGGAGTACCAGCTTTTAAAGGATACAGAGGATATCCAGCAAGTGCCTGTATCTCAATTAATGAACAGGTAGTGCATGGCATACCTTCAGATAAGGTGGTTATAAAAGAGGGTGATTTAGTTAGTGTTGATGTGGGAGTAATCTGTGAAGGATTTTATGGAGACGGTGCATATACATATAAAGTGGGAAAGGTATCAGAAGAAGCCGAGAGATTAGTTAAAGTGACCGAGGAAGCCCTTTATCGAGGGATTGAGCAGGCGTTGGAGGGTAGGAGAATAGGAGATATATCCTACGCAGTACAAAAACATGTGGAAGAAAATGGGTTTTCTGTTGTAAGAGCCTTTGTCGGACATGGGATAGGAAGAGCATTGCATGAAGACCCTCAAATACCAAATTTTGGTACAGCGAGCACTGGACCTAAATTAAAAAAGGGAATGACCTTAGCAATAGAGCCAATGGTCAATGCCGGTACCTATGAGGTTAAAATATTAGCTGATGGATGGACTGCGGTTACAAAGGATGGATCATTATCCGCTCATTTTGAGCATACCATTGCTGTAACTGAAGATAAACCTGAAATCTTGACTAAAATATAAAAATATTAATATATTAATAAGTTATGCCAAAAGAAGAACATATAGAGATGCAAGGAACGATTGAGGAGGCCTTACCAAATGCCATGTTTAGAGTAAGGCTTGATAATGGACATTTGATTTTAGCTTATGTTTCAGGAAAGATGAGAATGCACTTTATAAAGATTTTGCCTGGTGATAAGGTGCTTGTGGAAATTTCTCCGTATGACCTTACCAAGGGTAGAATAATTTATCGATTTAAATAGGGAGGTGTAATTTGAAAGTAAGAGCCTCAGTTAAGAGAGTTTGTTCTAAATGTAAGATAATCAAGAGAAAAGGCGTTATTAGAGTTATTTGTGAGAATCCTAAGCATAAACAAAGACAGGGATAGGAAAGGAGCATAATTATGGCGAGAATAGCTGGAGTAGATATACCAAAAAATGAGAGAGTTGAGATAGGGTTAACTCGTATTTTCGGCATAGGAAAAAGTCTTTCAAGTAAGATATTGAAAGAAACAGGTGTTGACCCAAACAAGCGCGTTAAGGATCTCAGCGATGAGGATATAGTAAAAATAAGAGCGGAGATAGAAAAAAATTATAAAGTTGAGGGTGAGTTAAGAAAAGAAATCTCAATGAACATAAAGAGACTTATTGATATTGGTTGTTATAGAGGATTGAGACATATTGCTAACCTGCCAGTTAGAGGACAAAGAACAAGGACAAATTCCAGGACTCGTAAAGGACCGAGAAGAAAAATCATTAAGAAAAAATAAAAGAGGAGGTTATATAGATTAATGGCACAGAAAAGAAAAGGCATAAAAAAAGTTAAAAAAAATATTCCCCATGGTGTAGCTCATGTTCAAACAACATTTAACAATACAATAATAACTATCACGGACCCAAATGGTAATGTTGTAGCATGGGCATCTTCAGGAAGCTGTGGTTTTAAGGGTTCAAGAAAAGGCACTCCCTATGCAGCTCAAATTGCTGCTGAAACAGTAGCAAAGAGAGTGATGGATATGGGCATGAAACAGATAGATGTTATGATAAAGGGCCCGGGTGCGGGAAGAGAGACAGCCATAAGAGCTCTTCAAGCAGCAGGACTTGAGATTAATCTAATTAAAGATGTAACACCTGTTCCACATAACGGGTGTAGACCTCCAAAGAGAAGGAGGGTCTAAATGGCAAGGTATACTGGTCCACTCTGCAGACTTTGCAGAAGAGAGGGTATGAAGCTATTTATTAAGGGCACTAGATGCTATACAGAGAAATGTGCCTTTGAGAGAAGAAAATATGCACCTGGTCAGCACGGACAGAACAAAGGAAAGTTATCTGACTACGGTCTTCAGCTGAGAGAAAAGCAGAAGGTAAAGAGAATGTACGGTGTGATGGAAAAGCAATTTAAAAATTATTTTGAAAAGGCAACAAGAATGAAGGGTGTAACTGGTGAGAATCTTCTTAAGTTATTGGAAAGAAGATTGGATAATGTTGTTTATAGAATGGGATTTGCTCAAAATAGAAGACAGGCAAGACAATTAGTTAGACATGGATTATTTACAATTAATGGAAGGAAAGTAGATATTCCTTCTTACATTGTAAGACCTGGTGATGTTATAGAGCTTAATCAGGCAGGCAAAGAGCTTGAACTTATCAAAGAAAGCCTTGCCTTAGCTGAGCAGAGAGGGTTCCCTGCATGGGTTGAAGTAAACATTCAAGAGATGAAAGGTAAATTTGTAAGAATTCCAGAAAGAGATGAAATGCAGCTTCCGGTGCAGGAACAGTTAGTTGTAGAGTTCTACTCTAAATAATTTTAAGCTATAAAATTGGGAGGCTGTAAATGAATTTATATAAAGAGTTTCAGATGCCTAAAAAGATAGAGTTTGAGAGAGAAACTTTAACAAATACCTATGGTAAACTTATTGTTGAACCCCTTGAGAGAGGTTACGGAACTACACTCGGTAACTCTTTAAGAAGGGTTCTTCTCTCTTCTTTAGAAGGGGTTGCAGTTTATGCAATAAGAATACAAGGGGTTTTACACGAATTTAGTTCGATAAAGGGAGTAAAGGAAGATATACTTGATATAGTTTTAAATATAAAGAAGCTAAGATTTAAATATTATTCTCAGCAGGTTGATAAAAAAATAGCTACAATTAAGGTTAAGGGTCCTGGCGATGTAACAGCTGATTCGATTAAGACCGATGGAACAATAGAAGTTTTAAATAAAGAACAGTTTATATGTTCCCTTGATCACGATGCTGAATTAGAGATGTATCTCTATATAACTAAAGGAAGAGGATATGTTCCGTCTGAAATGATAAAAGAAGAAGACTTGCCTTTAGATGCTATTACTGTTGATGCGATTTTTAGTCCTGTAAGGAAGGTAAATGTTAAGGTAGAAAAAACAAGAGTAGGCGAGCATACTGATTATGACCGTTTAATATTAGAAGTATGGACAGACGCAAGTATAACACCAGAAATGGCGATAAGTGAAGCATCTGATATTTTGATTAAACACTTTGAGTATTTCAAACTTTTTAAAGAGTCTTCTTCACAGATAATTGAGTCAGAGGTAAGTAGTGAAGATATTGATAGCTCATTAGATGTTCAATTGAATGAAAGTATACTGAAGCCTATTGAAGATCTTGAATTATCTGTAAGAGCATATAACTGTCTCAAAAGTGCGGGAATAAACACAGTGTCAGAGCTTGTTCAAAAAACAGAGAGTGAATTGCTTAAGACAAAGAATTTTGGTAGGCGTTCTCTTGACGAAATAAAAGAAGTGTTGGCAAAGAATGGTTTAAGATTGGGGATGAGATTAGAGCCAGAAGTAATAGAAAAATTGCAGGAAAAAGCTCAGAGGGGGTAAATTGAATGAGACATAGAGTGGATGGGAGACATTTTGGAAGAACAGCAAATCAGAGAAAGGCTCTGTTAAGAGGTCTTTTATCATCTCTTATTAAATATGAAAGAATTGAAACGACCGTGGCAAAAGCAAAAGCTTTAAGGGAGCTTGCTGACAGACTTGTCACTTTTGGAAAAAAGGGAGATCTCCATTCAAGAAGGATTGCATTGTCCTATCTTCCAGATAAAGAACTTGTAGCAAAGCTATTTACTGAGATTGCACCTCGTTTTGCTGACAGAAACGGTGGATATGTTAGAGTTGTAAGGACTGGCTTTAGAGTAAAGGACAGTGCACCAATGGCAATAATTGAGTTTGTTGACTACACAAAACAAAGCAAAGAAGAATCTAAAGAAAATAAAAAATCTGAGTAATTTGACAGAAAATAGGAATTTTTGATAATTTTATATAATTCCTGGGTAGCTCAGCCGGCAGAGCGGGTGGCTGTTAACCACTTGGTCGGGGGTTCGAATCCCTCCCCAGGAGTTTAAATTTTATTAAGGAAATAGGGAGGAAATAAATGCCAAGAGTTAAAGGTGGATTTAAAACTAGAAGATATCATAAAGAAGTTCTGTCAATGGCCAAGGGTTACTACAGCGGTAGAAGACGCTCCTACAAGGTGGCTGCAAAGGCGGTTGAAAAGGCTTTATTGCATGCTTATACAGATCGAAGACTCAAAAAAAGAGATTTTAGAGCCCTATGGATTACCAGAATAAATGCAGCGGTCAGAATGTTTGGATTAACTTACAGTCAATTCATGGATGCTTTAAAAAAGGCCAATATCTCTTTAAATAGAAAAGCTCTTGCTGATATTGCCTATCATGATATTAATGCATTTCAGCAAATCGTAGAAAAGGTAAAACCCTTTGTAAAAGCTGCATAAATGGAAGAATCTATAAAGAAAGATTTTATTGAAGAGCTTAATACTATTGTTTCTGCTCAGGATTTGCAGAATCTCAAATCCAAATATATAGGAAAAAAGGGTTTAATTACTGAAAAAATTAAAAATCTTGGAAGTTTATCTCCTGAAGAGAGAAAAATTCAGGGAAAAGCGCTTAATGAGCTTAAAAATTTTATTGAAGATTTAATCAAGGGCAAAGAAATAGAAATCACCGAGAAGGAAATTTCAAAATCCTTAAGAAAAGATTTCATAGATATAACCCTATCTGGAAAAAATTACTATTTTGGTGGAAGACACCCAGTTAATGAAACATTACTGCAAATAATAGACATTTTTAAGGAATTGGGATTTACCGTAGAGGAAGGACCAGAAGTTGAACTTGATTATTACAACTTCGAAGCTCTTAATATACCAAAAGATCATCCTGCAAGGGATATGCAGGATACTTTCTATGTAAGTGAAGACATCGTGCTTAGAACTCATACCTCTCCTGTTCAGGTAAGAGTTATGGAGAAGAAGAGCCCTCCTTTAAGATTTATTTCACCTGGCAAAGTTTACAGATGCGACTCCGACGTAACCCATACTCCTATGTTTCATCAAGTAGAGGGACTGATGGTTGATGAAGACATATCATTTGCAAATCTAAAAGGTGTACTCGTCTATTTCTTACAAAGACTTTTTGGGCAAATTCCTGTTAGATTTAGACCAAGCTTTTTCCCTTTCACTGAGCCATCAACAGAAATAGATATAGGTTGTATTATATGTGGCGGTAAGGGCTGCAGAGTCTGTAAACAAACAGGCTGGCTTGAAGTTCTGGGAGCTGGAATGGTTCATCCCAATGTTTTTAAATTTGCAGGATATCCAGAAGGAAAATATAAGGGATTTGCCTTTGGAATGGGAGTTGAAAGGCTTACTATGCTTAAATATCGGATTGATGACATAAGACTGTTTTTTGAAAACGATATAAGATTTTTGAGGCAATTTTAATGAAGATACCTTTAAGTTGGTTACAAGAATTTGTGGATATAAATTTACCTATTGAAAGTCTTACCGAAGCTCTTACAATGGCTGGTCTCGAAGTCGCAAGTGTGGATGAGATATGGGGAGAACCTGTTTTTGATATTGAAATAACTCCAAATAGGGCTGATTGTCTTAGTATTATTGGAATTGCAAGAGAAATAAAGGCTTTATTTAGATTAAATCTCAAAAAACCTTCTTTTCAAATTAAGGAGGAATTAAAGGACGATAAATTTAAAATTGATATTTTAGAGCCTCAATTATGCTTTAGATATGCAGGAAGAATAATAAGAGGAATCAAAGTCGGAAATTCACCCGAATGGTTAAGAAAGCGTCTTGAGCAGGGAGGGATTCGTTCTATAAACAATGTAGTGGATGTAACTAATTATGTCCTGCTCGAATATGGTCATCCCCTTCATGCCTTTGATCTTAACCTACTTGAAGGCTATACAATAAAAGTTGGAACACTTAGAGGAGTCTCAGGTAAACAATTTGATGAAATAGAGACCTTAGATGGTGTCAAAAGAAAGATAACAGGCGATGATCTTCTTATATGGGATGGAAAGCGTCCAATTGCTGTGGCAGGTGTTATGGGTGGAGCAAATACAGAGGTTACAGAGAAGACGGTAAATATTATTATTGAAAGTGCTTACTTTAAACCTGAATCCATTAGAAGAACCTCAAAAAGATTAGGTTTATCCACAGAGGCATCCTATAGATTTGAAAGAGGTACCGATATCGAAAACTTAATAGAAGCACTTAATAGAGCAGCCTATTTGATTTCTAATATTGCAGGTGGTGAAGTTTATGAGTTAATTGATGTATATCCAAATAGAATTGCCGTAAAAGAAGTCGCCTTTAAGCCAGATAATATAAATAGATTCTTAGGAATCACACTTAAAGAAGAGGAAATCTTGGAAATTCTCCATTTACTTGAATTTGATGTAAAAAACAACAAGGACTTTTATGTTGCAAAAGTTCCATCTCATAGACAGGACATTTCTATTGAGGAGGATATAGCTGAAGAGGTTGCGAGAATCTATGGTTACGATAAAGTTACCCCTCAGCTACCTACGGCATTAAAGCCTGTAGAGGAAAATCACGAACTCTCTGAAAAGAGGAAATTTATCAATAAAATTAGAGATTATATGATTGCTCTTGGATTTAGTGAAGCGGTAAATATGAGTTTTATGTCACCTGAAGATTTAAATCTTTTTGAGATTCCTGGAGATGATAGAAGAAGAAACTTCATTTCCCTCATAAATCCTTTAAGACAAGAAGAATCCATAATGCGTACGATGATTACTCCTGTATTACTTAAAAACATAGAGAAAAACTCATCAAGAGGTTTAGAATGTCTCAGGATTTTTGAAATCGCAAGAGTTTTTATTTCAAAAGAAGATGCAATGCTACCAGATGAGCCAGTTTATCTTGGAATAATTACAAAAAGGGAAGATTGCAAGTCTCCTTTTAATGAGGATATATATGACTTCTATGCATTAAAGGGCATAATAGAGGGATTTATAAAACACTTAAAATTTGAACGCATAGAATTCGTGCGTTCTACTGAGCCTTTTTTACATCCAGGTCAGTCAGCGGATTTATTCGTGAATGACGAGAAAATAGGTTTTATTGGTGTTATATCACCAGGGATTCTTAAAAAATTTGGCTTTAAAACAAAGCCCTATATTTGTATTGCAGAGATTAATTTAGAAAAGCTATATGAACAATACAATCAACTGAGAATGAAGGCACCTAAATATTATGTGCCATTCTCTAATTATCCTTCCATAAAAAGGGATACAGCAATTCTTGTTCCTTTAGATTTTGAAGCAAAGAACATATTTGAATTTATTAAAACCTACGGCAGTAATCTCATAGAAGATGTATATATCTTTGATGTATATAAGGGAAAAGGAATTCCTGAGGGCAAGCAGAGCATAGCATTTAGAATTACCTATCGGGCCTTTGATAGAACGCTTACATCAGAAGAGATTGATTCCATTCATTCAGAGCTTATTGAGAAAATAATTTCTAAAACTGGAGCTCAGTTAAGATTTTAGTTTATATCCAGCATCCTCAATTGCTCTTTTAATTTTTTCTAAATTCGTTTTATTTTCATCAAATAAAATAGTTGCCATTCCTATATCTACGTCTGCCTCCTCAACACCTGCATTTTCTAAGGCTTGAGTTACTCTTTTTACACAATGTTGACAGGTCATACCATCAATTAAAATCTTAATCTTCTGCATTTTAACCTCCTTTTTTTACATTTTAATAGAGAAAAATTTAATAATGAAATAGGACAATAAAAAATATCCAATCAATCCTGTTAATAGAGAAGGAATAACGCCTATTTTCGAGGCTAAAAAAATTACACAGAAAATATAAAGAAGCCATGGAAAAAGCATAATAAGAAGACTTTTTGCATAGGATATCACATTATCAGTCCCAGATTCAAAATAGATTATTATAAAAGTAGTAAATGTAATCACAGGTAAATTAGCAAAAAAAGCAGCTATAAGACCTTTAGAATGGGCAGCAAAATAACTTACCGCACTAACAACCATCCCGCCTAATAAAAAGTAAAGTACATATTTAAGTTCCATGCTTTATTTTATCAGAGAAGGAGAAAAAAGAGAAATCAGAGCGGGCTCTTGTTGTTTAAAAAGAAACTATTAAATTTGGTATAATTTAATCCAGTCTATGTTACCTGTTATATATGTTGCATTGATTAATCTTATTCACAGAAAGTTTATCTTTGTCTCTATTCTTCTTTTAAGTATCCTTCTATTTGGAACATTTGGCTATATGATACTTGAAGATATGAGTTTTATTGACGCTCTTTATATGACAGTAATTACTCTTGCGACGGTTGGGTTTAAGGAGGTTAAAGATTTAGATGAAAGAGGAAAGATTTTCACAATAATTCTAATTTTGACAGGATTTGGAGTTTTTACATATACACTTACTGTGGGAGCTAAAATATTAATTGAAGGAGAAATAAAGGAGGTTTTTAAAAAAAGGAAAATGAAAAAAAGGGTTGATGGGATCTCTAATCACTATGTAATATGTGGATATGGAAGAATGGGAAGCATTATAGTTAGCGAACTAAGAGCTAATAATATACCTCTTGTCATCATCGAGAAAAATAAAGGCAATTTACCAGAAAACGAGGATTTAGTATATGTTGAAGGAGATGCAACGCACGATGAAGTTCTCATTTCAGCAGGCATGCAAAAGGCTAAGGGACTAATTACAGTTCTTCCTTCTGATGCAGAAAATTTATATGTGGTATTGAGTGCTCGTGAATTAAATAGAAATCTTTTTATTGTTGCGCGAGCAGTTGACAAGGAGGCAGAGCATAAACTTAAAAGGGCAGGAGCTGATAAGGTTGTTTCTCCTTACTTTATTGGAGGACTTAGAATTGCACATACAGTGCTAAGACCTACGGTGGTTGATTTCTTAGAATTTGCGACCAGAGCTGAACATGTGGAGATACAAATTGAAGAGATTGAGGTATTGAAAAATTCCTCTCTTGTTGGTAAAACGATTGAGCAAAGCGGAATAGGAAGAGATTTGGGGATCATAATAATAGGCATAAAAAGGACTGATGGGAGGATGAAATTTAATCCAACTTCTCAAACTCTCATAAAAGAAGGAGATATCCTTATTGTACTTGGTCAAGAGGATAGTCTTTCTTCACTTGAAAAGATTGCTAAGGGAGTATTGACTCTAAAAGTTTAAGGGTTCTTGTGGTTCCTCCAGATTTTTTTAAAAAAATATCGTAGGCTTTCTCTCCAAAGGAATTTCTAAATTCTCTATTTTCAATTAGATTTTGTAAGGTAATCTTTAGATTTTCTCTGTCAGTACTCAGGCAAGCCTTTTCTCTTATAAATTCTTCAATAAAAGGAAAATTGTGCATTGAAGGACCACAAACTATAGCTTTTTTCCAGTAAGCAGGCTCTAAAGGATTTTGTCCACCATGGGGAATAAAACTTCCTCCGACAATGGCGATATCTGCGATTCTATAGAGTGAACCAAGAATACCAATTTTATCAATAAGAAGGATAAATTTAGAACCCTCTTTTAAATCTGGAATTTTAGAAGGAGAAGACTCTAAATCGCGTTCAATATCTCTTAATCTTTTAAAGGTAATATTTTGAGATGTATTTATTATTGTAGAGCCTATCAGTTTTTCCACCTCATCAAACCTCTCAGGATGTCGAGGAGCAATTATTAAAGTTCCAGCAGTATTTATCTCCAAAAAGGTTTTAAGAATAAGTTCTTCCTCTGTTTCATGTGTGCTTCCAGCGATGATAACAGGCTTAGGAATAAATTTTTCCCACTCAAATGGAATGACTTTAAGTTCTATATCAAATTTTAGGTTGCCTGTCACATGAATCTTTTTTTCTTCTGCCCCTAAGGCTAAAAAATGATTTTTATAGGTCTCATCCTGCACACAAAGCATACTTATTTTGTTTAAAAGAGGTTTTATGAAAAATTTAATCTTTTTGTATCCTTTAAAGGATTTTTTACTTAATCTACCGTTAACAATTATAACAGGGAATTTTCTGGCACTAAGGGAAATCAAATTTGCCCAGATTTCTGTTTCTACAAGAATTAGTGCAGAGGGCTTAAAAAATTTAATTGTTCTTAGCACTGCACAGGGAGTGTCAAAAGGAAGATAGATTATATTAACTGGTAATTCTCTAAATCTTTGCATAGCAACACTCTGACCTGTGTCAGTGATTGTGCTAAGTATGACATCATATTTTTCTGAGAGTTTTTTAACAAGTGTTGTGACCCCAATAACTTCTCCAACGGATATTGCATGAATCCAAACTCTTTTTCTTTTATTGGATAATATAAAATTAGGGAAGCTTTTTTTAAAAAAACCAAATTTTTCTCTAATCCATCTGTTCCTTATTGCTTTAGGTCTTTTAAAATACTCATGCGGAAGTAGTGCAAGGAGAGCTATGAAATAAAAAATTGTATAAATTATTAAAAAAGCTGTTTGCATATTGCTGCAACTTCCTTTGATGCTTCTTTACCCTCGAAGAATTTACTTATTTTACTTAAGAATGTGCTTGTTTTTTTTCTATAATCTTCATCACATAGAATATGGTCAATTTCTTCAGTAATTTTTTTAACATCGAGGTGTTGGATAAATTCAGGAATTCTTATATCTTCAATACCTGTAAAATCAGCAATCACATTTGGTAAGGCTATGTGTTTTACTCCTTTGATGAGTATTTTTCCAATAAAGTAGGAACAAGGATTTACTTTATAAATAACTATCATGGGTATTTGCAGCAGAGCTGCCTGAAGGGTAGATGTGCCTGAAGTAATTACGGCTAAATCACTCATTGCAAGAGCAGTAAAAGCTTGTTCATTCAAAATTGTTAAATTTTCAAAGGAGGATAAAATTTGTTTTATTTCCTCTGAAAACTCTATATTTGGTGCTTTTGGAATGAGAAAATGGATTTTATCTCTGTCGAATGTTTTAATAATATTCACCATTAATGATATTTTTCTTTTTATTTCAGAGGGTCTGCTTCCGGGCATGAGGGTTATCACTGTATTTTTTGTAATGTTAAATTTTTTTCTTAAATTTTCTCTTAAAGTTCCTAAAGATGTATTTTCAACTTTAAGCCAATAGCCTAACTCTTCATTCATAAGCTCATACATGGGATGACCCACAAATTTTGAGGGAATCTTGGCCTTTTTGTATATATCTTCCTCAAAAGGAAGTATTGTAGCCATAAAATCAACACATTCTTTTATCTTTTTTATTCTTCCCTTTCTCCAAGCCCATATTTGGGGGCTTACATAATAAAGCACTTTTTTATTGAGCTTTTTTGCTTTAGTGGCTAATTTTAGATTAAAGTCTGGAAAGTCTATCAGGATTAGTCCATCAATACTTTCTAAGGCGCTCTCTGCAGCTTTAAAATTTTCTTTAATTTTTTTGAAATGTCCGACAACCTCGAAAGCACCAAAGGCATGAGTAATATTACCTATGAGGCTAACTCCAGCAGCCTGCATATATTTCCCACCTATACCTATTAGCTCAAAGCTATCTTTAAGTTGACAGGCAAGCAGACCGCCGTAAAGCTCTCCTGATGATTCTCCGGCAACTATGAGTAACTTTTTTGAAGACATCTCAACACTATCTGAGATATTTCAAAGACTTCCTCATCGGGAAGTTCAGGATAAATGGGTAGTGAGAGAATTTCCCTTGAAACACTCTCTGCAATAGGTAAGTCTCCCTCCTTATAACCTAAAAATTGTAAAGCCCTTTGCAAGTGCATGGGGATTGGATAATACACCACAGCAGGTATTCCATGCTTTTGTAAGCTCTCCTTTATTTTATCCCTCATAGATGAACGAATGCTATAGAGATGATATACATGATAAAATCCATCGGGTTCGTATGGTGTTTTTATAACTTCGCTAAGATATTTAGTGTAGAGAGAGGCTTTTTTTCTCCTTAATTTGTTGTAATTCTCGATGTATTTCATTTTAATTCTTAAAATACCAGCCTGAATTTCATCTAACCTCGAATTTAAACCTACTGTATCATGAACATACCTTCCAGGGGAACCGTGATTTCGAAGCATTCTTATTTTTTCTGCTAAAGAAAAATCATTTGTTACAATCATTCCTCCGTCACCAAAACATCCCAAATTTTTACTTGGATAAAAACTGAAACATCCTATATCTCCTAAACTTCCTATTCTTTTATTGCCTATCCTTGCACCAAAAGCCTGTGCAGCATCTTCAATAACTCTAAGTCCGTATTTATTGGCAATAGCTTTAATTTTTTCCATATCAGCAGGGCATCCAAAGATGTGAACAGGAATTATAGCCTTTGTATGAGGAGTGATTTTTTCCTCTATTTTTTCAGGATCTATATTGTAGGTTTTCTCATCTATATCTACAAAAACAGGTTTAGCACCTACATATAATATCGCTTCTACTGTGGCAAAAAAAGTAAAAGGTGTTGTTATAACTTCATCTCCTTCACCGATATTAAGAGCTTTAATTGCCAGGTGAAGAGCATCTGTTCCTGAGGCAACCCCAACAGCTTCATTAACCCCCAAATACTCTTTTATTTCATCTTCTAATTTTTTAACATTTTCACCGAGTATATAATGAGAACTTTCAAGAATTTCATTTATGCAACTCATTATCTCATCTTTTATGTTAAGATATTGAGTCTTAAGATCAATGAATGGTTTCATTCTTTTGTGCCTCCATTTATTAGGGTTATAATTTTTATTCCTTCAATTATCTGTTCTGGAGAAGGAGCTATTTTAGATAATCTTTTCTCCTTAACGCAGCATAAAAAGTCTCTTATCTCTTCATACAGTGGTTGACTGTCTTTATTTTTTATAGATACTTCAGAAGCCTTTCCGCTTTTATCAATTTTTGTAATTTTTCTTTCTATTAAATCTGCGTAAATAGCTGAATTTTTTTGAAAGATGTTTATGCTTCTTTGAAAACAATTAGAAATTCTACTTGCGGTAATCTGTACATCAAGTATATTTATATCGAAACGGAATTTTAATCTGGAAGAGGCAAAGTCTATTTTTTCAGTTACAAGGCTTTGTTTAAAAGTAGTAAAATCTAAAATTTGTGGCATTTGTTCTGATTTCATAAACATTAAAAGCAGGTCTAAATCGTGTATCATAAGGTCAAAGGTTACGTGGGTATCTGTTGCTCTACCCAAGAAAGGCGAGACTCTTTGCATATTTATAAAAAGTGGTTTTTCTAAATGTTCAACAAGAGTTCTCACAACTGGATTATATCGTTCTATCATGCCAACCTGAAAAATTATATTTTTCTTCAATGCCTTGTCAAGTAATAGCTTTGCCTGTTCGAGGTTTTCAGTAAGAGGTTTTTCAATAAAAAGATGTTTGTCCCGCTCTATTAATTCCATAGCGATTTCGAAATGAGTATTAGTTGGAGTTACAATGAAGAAAATTGAAGCATCATCTAAGAGCTCCCTAAAGTTTTCTGTGCAATTTATGCCACATTCACTAGCAATGCATTTAGCTCTTGCAATGTCTTTGTCTACAATTCCTACAATTTCTACATCTTCCATTTGACTCAGGATTTTTATATGTCTCTGTCCAAAGTATCCTGAACCAATGACAGCTACCTTATGTTTCATCAATTATTCTATCTATCTCCTCTTTTGTTTTTTTGAAACCATATTGTTTCAAATTTGACACAATTTTTTTAGAAGTTATTTTTTTGAAAAGCTCTTGCCTTATTTTGCTGTCCTTTATTTTCCTTTTTGTGTCCTTTCGAAGTTTTTTAAGATATTTTAAAAAATAAGCAAAATCCTTGCCATAAACATCCTTTATTTCATCTCTTAAAACTCTGCTCAAAGAAGGAAATTGAGTTGAGATAGCTACTGTTAAATCACCCTTTGTAAAGATTGCAGGCACTATGTATTCAATATTTTTTGTGTGTTTCCCTTGAGAATTTAATTGTAAAGCCTCTTTGGTTACATTGTTTACAAGAAATTTAGCATCCTTTACAATTTGGGCATTAATCTTTGTATCAGAAGTTGCAGCTACTACTAAAAGTGCATCTTTAATGTCATTCTTTGAATATTCTTTTTTTATATAGTTTACTTTACCACTTGATACAAGTTTCTTTATTTCTTCCGTGATTTCTGGACTTATTACAATAACTCGGGCTTTATATTTAAGTAGTGTCTTGATTTTTCTTTCAGCTACTTTTCCTCCACCGATTACAACGCATTTTTTGCCTTTAATATCAATAAAAACTGGGAAAAGAGCTGACATTTATTGAATTTTAAGTCCCTCTGCCTTTTTTGCAAATGGACTATCAGGAAATTTCTCTTTAAGCATCTTAAGATAATCTTTTGCTTTCTCAGTCATGTCAAGTTTTTTGTACGAATCTGCAAGTAGATAAAGAGTTTCATCGAGATTTTTAAAGTCAGGGTAATTAGTAACTATTCCTTCAAGCCTTCCGATGGTTGCTTTATATGAGCCTTTTTTATGGTAGAATTTTCCGATTAAAAGTTCACCCTCAGCAATAATGTTTCTGCATTTTTGGATTCTAAGGGGAAGTATTTCAGAGTAAGGATGTCTTGGATACATTCTTTCAAGTTTAAGAAATTCTTCGAGTGCTTTTTGAGCTGTTCCAGCCCCTCTTTCAGCACCTTCTATCTGTCTAAAATATGCCATGCCAATACTGTATTGAGCATAGGGTGCATAGGTAGATTCCGGATAAAGCTCGATGAACCTTCTGTATTCTGTGATGGCAAGCTCAGGTTCATCCTCTTTTAGATAGGAATCAGCAATTTTTAGTTGTGCAAGTGGTGCATATTCTTTAGCGGTCTCTCTATTCTTTATCTCAAGAAGAAGTTTTCTAGCCTCTTCATATTCCTTTTTTGATACCAATTCGTCAGCTTTTTTTAAATAAACTACCGGATCGAATTCTTCTTTTTTTACCTGCGTTTTCCCACCACAACCTATTAACTGTGTAACAAGAAAAACACAGGATAAAAGCATTACCAAATATCTGCCTTTTTCTAACATAAGCGTGCTCCTTTATTAGACGGTTTTCTTTATTTCAAAGTCTTCCAATCCTTCTGGATCACTCCAAAGTATTTCAATATTATCAACTTTAGCATAGGGTGGACCTTCTTTGCATCTTTCTATAGCAATTGAGATTCTATCCTCGTCGCCTTCAAAAACTGCCTCTACTCTTCCGTCTCTTAAGTTTCTTACCCATCCTTTTAAACCGAGAGACTCAGCCACTTCCTTTGTGAAGGCACGATAAAAAACTCCTTGAACTCTACCGCTAATAAAAAGATGCGCCCTTTTCATTATATTGCTCCCCTATAAAGTAGTCTTATTTTTCCGCAAATTGATAAATGTAAAAAAACTTGTATATTTTTTCCCTTGAGCAGTTGTTTTCATTTAATAACCTCTTAAGCTTCTTAATCTTCTCTGAGCATCTGTTTCCCAGCCCCTTTTTCCATCGGTTATCTCAAGAGCTGTAGTTAGATTTTCAATTGCCTTGTTTCTATTGCCAATAGCTTGATAATTTACTCCCAGATAATAATAAAGGTCTGGATTATCTCTTACAAGGTTTTTTCCCTTTTCTAGTGTAGCTATACTTTCGTTCCAGCGATTTAGTCTGTTTTGGGCAATACCTTTTATAAGAAGAGGTTGAAAATAAAGGCTATCAATATCTATTGCCCTATCGGCATCATTAATGGCTTCGTAGTATTTTTTTAGATTAAGATTTACTAAAGCTCTGTATGTATAGGCTTGATTGCTTCCATAAAGTTCTATTGATCTATTAAGAAGAGAAAGCGCCTGGGAGTAATTGTTATTCTTTATATACTTTTTAGCTTCAGATACATAGTCATAGGATTCCTTAGATGCAAGCAGAACTGATTTAATTCTTATAAAGGATTGTGAATTTTGCCTTAGTCTGCTTGAATTTGGATATTGGGTGCTTATCATTTGTTGTACATTTTTTATTCTCGTATCAGGTAGGGGATGGGTGCTTAACCACTCAATTGGTTGACCACGCTCTAAGGATTTAAATTTTTCAAAAATTCCCAATATTCCTCTGGGATCATATCCAGCATCATAGGCAAATCTCACCCCTAAAGCATCGGCTTCGTTTTCCTGATCACGGCTAAATTTTAGTTGAAGTAATCCGCCAGTTATCTGAGCAAGATTTAAAATTACTGAGGAATATTTGCTATCTTGCAAGGCTATGCCAAGAATACTTACAAGAATACTCATACCATAAGTTTTTTCAAGAAATTTAGCATGGTGACGGGCATTTATATGACCAAGTTCATGGGCAATAACTCCAGCAAGTTCGCTTTCATTCTCCATTTTAAGAAGGATTCCTCTTGTAATAAAAATAGGACCACCAGGGAGAGCAAATGCGTTTATATCAGAAGAATTTACCAAGAAAAATTGATATTCAACCTGTCTTGGAGTAACTGAGGCTATTTTCGATCCTAAATTTTTTATATAGCTTTGAACTTCTCTGTCTGGATACAACCCTTCATTTTCATTTATTGCTGATGCTATAACTTTTCTACCAATTTCTATTTCTTGTTGTGTAGAAAGAAGAGTATAGGTTTTCTTGCCTGAAAGAGGATCAATTTCAGCTACACAGGATAAGGAGAAAATAGATAAAATAATAAGTACAAAAAATTTAAAAAATCTCTTCCTCAATTACCACCTCTTTTTTTATTCTACTTACCAGTTCCTGCAAAGCAGGAAAAACGTCTGTGCGAAGTCTTCCTGCAACAAGAACTTTCATTATATCGTCTCCTATTTTAAGCTCTCCTTCATTTATCCAAACTTTAATCTCTAAAATACCTTCTTTTGCTTTTATGCTTCTAATTATTTCCTTTAATTTATTCTGATCATATGAGAGTCTCATGCCCTTAACTGGCTTGCCATCCTTTGAAGTAGCCCTTACTATACCATTATGAATCAGTATCATTCCAGCCTTTCTGCTTTCAGGGTTTTCCTTTATTTCTTTTATCCAGCTATCTATCATACTAATGTAGTTTAACAAAAATCTTCTTTTAAGTTAAGATATTTTTAAGATTTTTCGTTTAAAAAAGCAATACATTTTTGTATTTAGTGAGGTGTGCTATATGGAAGAAAAAAGGATAGGTGAAAAGATATTAAGAATAATGGTGGGTGATATAACAGAGCGGGATACAGATGCAATTGTTAATGCAGCGAATAATTACCTTCAACATGGTGGTGGAGTTGCAGGAGCAATTGTAAAGAAAGGAGGTTTGATTATTCAGGAAGAAAGTAACAAAATCGGCTTTGTACCAACTGGTTCTGCTGCTATAACATCAGCAGGCGCGTTAAAGGCAAAATATGTAATTCATGCTGTAGGTCCAAAGTGGGGAGAAGGAGATGAAGAAGCTAAATTAAAAAACGCTGTTAGAGCAAGTCTTGAAATAGCAACAAAAAATAACTTAAAGAGTATATCCTTTCCTGCTATAAGTTCGGGGATTTATGGTGTTCCAAGAGAGCTTGTAGCAAGTGTTCTTGTCAAAGTTGCATATGAGTATCTTAGAGACATTCAGACATCCCTTGAAGTAGTTGAGTTCTGTCTTTTTGATGAAGAGACTTTTAGATATTTTAAGGAGGAGTTTGATAAAATATAAAACAAAGAGCCGGGATAGCTCAGCGGTAGAGCAGTCGATTCGTAATCGACCGGTCGTGGGTTCAAATCCCATTCCCGGCTTTTACCCTTTTATCTTATTTGTTGCATACTAGTTTATAGTGTTGAATTTTCTTTATTTTTAATAACGTCTTAAATTATCTTTCCACTATCTTACATAATTTTCGGTAGTGTATATTTAATTGTGTCTGGTAGAAAAAATCTGATAACCTCTTGTGAAGAGGGAAAGAGTATAACAAACCGCTCACAGGAGGTGAATATAAATATAAGCATTGTAGAGTTATTCAAACCAATAGTAAAGCAAGTATTGGAGAGTATGTTAAAAGAGGAAAGGAAGATTTACCTGGAAGATAATCCCAACACTAAAGGAAATGGATATTACGAAAGAGACATGAAGACAGCATTTTGAGAGCTTATAGGGATACAAACTTATACTGAGACCCTCAGGGACTGGACACGTCAAAGGTGTAGAGGTTAAACTCCTTGCATGAGCGAGGAAAACTTTTA
>CAKZQH010000100.1 GCA_937139565.1 uncultured Nitrospiraceae bacterium
GGAAAGGCGGTTGCTTGACCTTTAGATAAAATTTTTTGTATTCTAATTTTGTTGGGCCGTTAGCTCAGCTGGCAGAGCAGCTGACTCTTAATCAGCGGGTCGGAGGTTCGAATCCTCCACGGCTCATACTCAAATTAAAACTTCACAAATTTCAAAAATTCGTTTGTCGAACTCAAAATTATAATAGCTTAATCTTTTTTCTTACATAGGCTATACATAAGAGCTTTTAGATATGATATCCGCCATTTTGGAATGGTATGAATACGAATTTTAATATTTATGCACTTAAGCATTTGAACAACCTATTTACATGTCATGCCTAAATACATCCATTGGCTTTTTATTGCGAAGACTGCTGAGAGGTCTAATTTCTTCAAATGTCATAATTTTATAAACCTACCATCCTTAAGAGAATAAAAAAGAAAATCTACTGCACACATGATCCCTAAACAAAGGCTCTGTAAATGGCATACTGACAATGATCTTCTTTTTATCTCTGGTTGGTCTTTGTCTTTGGAGATTAAGAGATCTGTAGATACGATATGCCCTTTTTCTGTGAGCAACCAAAACATTTTTTCATCCTCAAGGAGTTTGAGCCTTTTGGCATCACTTGAGAAAATACCTTTGAATTTCTGTTTCCATTTGTCAAAGGTGCTTCTTGCAATTTAATACTTACGACATATCTTAAGCTATAGAATTACCAGGAAGTTCAGCTTCAAAGAGAATCTGTATAATCCTCTAAAGAGGATATTTTGTTTGTTTTTTAACTTTCATTCCAATTTAGATTATAGTTAGATTGTATTTCGTATTTATGTTGTTTCAAAAAATGGGAGTAGGTCAAAGAAAATGAGAGGTGCAGTATTACTAAGAAGCGCAATAAAGGTTTTTTGAGGAGAAGAGGATTTTTAGGGCTTAATGAAGTTAGGAAATCAAAGAGAAATTAGTCTTTTGGAAGTCTCATGGACACTAAAGAATACATTAAAGGTGAATTAAATAGGGTTTGAAATATTTTATCGGCAAATTTGGGAATTGTGAAAGTGGTTGAAAATTTAGTAGTTCTTAGGTTATAAAATAAGATATGAAAAAATTCCTTGCTCTAATCCTTTTATTTTTCTTAAATCCTTTATTTGCTTATGCGGAAGAAGATATTAATTTATCAATACTTAAGCAGGATGACAAAAAGGAAATCATTTTTTCTGGTTCAGAAGACTTTAATCTTCTTCCTGAGACAAAAGGAAATTTCATAGATAGGATACAAAAGAATATTAACCTTTTTTCTGAGAGATTAAAGGGTAATTTTTCCCTCTGGCTTTCCCGTTCTGGTAAATACTTGGAGATAATGAAGGAGATCCTGGTTGATAAGGGATTGCCTGAAGAACTTGTCTATCTTCCTCTCATAGAAAGCGGATTTAATGTTAATGCCCGTTCTCCAGCTAAAGCTGTTGGTCCCTGGCAGTTTATTGAGAGTACTGCAAAAAGATATGGGTTAATAGTTGATTGGTGGAGGGACGAGAGAAAGGATCCTATAAAATCAACAATTGCAGCAGCTAATTATCTTAATGACCTCTATAAAATGTTTGGTGACTGGTCTTTGGCTCTCGCTGCTTACAATGCTGGTGAGGGAAGAATATCCAGAGCTGTTAATAAACTTGGAGAGAACGACTACTGGTCACTTCTAAATACTAAATATATTCCAAAGGAAACTCGAAACTATGTGCCAAAATACATTGCCGCAATCACTATAGCAAAACAGCCTGAAAATTTTGGTTTCAATGATTTAAAAGAGTATGAACCTATAAAATATGAAGAAGTGGTTATTCCGTCTCCGACCGATATAGATTTAATAGCAAAATGTGCTGACACAGATTTAGCTACAATAAAGGATTTAAACCCTGAACTTAAAAGATGGTCCACTCCAATGAATGTAAGGGAATACATCATAAGAATACCTGCTGATAAGAAGGAAGTTTTTCTGTCAAACTTTGAAAAGATCCAGGCAGATAAAAGATTTAGCTATGATATCTATCTCACTCAAAAGGGGGATACAGCGCAAAAGATCGCTAAAAAAACTAAATTTTCTACTAAGGTTTTATATGAAATGAATGGTACAGAAATATTTAAAAATCTAAAGCCAGGCACTAAGATTATGATTCCTCCTCATGATAAATACACTCTTTTAAAGGAGGATATTTATATCGAAAAGAAAGCTGGAAAAAAAGGCACCAAAGTTTCAAAGAAAAAAAGAACAAATAAAGCCTCTTATTTTAAAAAATCAACCCAAGTTGCTAAGTTACATAAGAGCAAGAATTGATTATTTTTTCTCGCTTTCTTTAATTTTGTTTTTGGCAGATTGAGCAAATGGTGATTCAGGAAATTTTCTAATAAGTGAGTCGTAATATTTATTAGCTTCTTCAGGGTTGTTCTGTTCATAAATTTTTGCAAGTTGAAAGAGTGAGAAATCCTTCATAGTGTCTGACTTGTCATTGAGTATTTCATTCAATAAATTAACAGCAAGAGTCTGCTCGTTATTTTTAAGATGAATCATTGCTATTTTTACTCGAGCAAGATTTGTGAAATAGGGATCAGAAGTATTTACAACTTTTCTCAACGTTTCAATTGCTTTGTCCCTTTGTCCTGCCATTTCATAGGCATAACCCGCATTCATAAGATAGGTAAGATTACTTTTTTTGTTATAAGCTTCGATAAAAAGCTCGGCCGCTTTCTGCATTCTTTGTTGCTCTGTCAATTCTGAATTTTTTATCAAACCGAAATAATATTTGTAGGCCTCGTATTCGAGCTCTTTAGCATCATTTTGCTTTTTTACACTGTAAGTGTAAAAACCTAAAGTAATTAAAAGGATAGCTAAAAAAATGGCTCCTGCCTTGAGAATAAATTTTTTTTGATTAGTAAATCTCTCCTTTAAATTCTCTATGTTTTCGACCTGTTGATGTCTCATTTATTTTTCCTCCTTATAATTTCTTCCATGTTTTTAAATACTTCTTTTATTTCTAAATCTGACAATCCTGCACCTTTTAATATTTTACAGGCATAATCTTCAGAAATTAAATCACTTGGAGAGTGAGTATCAGTGTTTATAACAAGTTTTGCACCGTGTTTAATTGCAAGCTTGGCCACATGACCGTTACTAAGGCTATGTCCTTTTCTTGATGATATTTCAAGATAAATTCCCCTTGCTGCTGCTTCTTTAACTTCTTCTTCAGAGATTAATCCTGGATGGGCAAGTATGTCGATATCCGCCTCAATGGCTGCCTTATTTGTTCCTTTTTTTACTGGTTCCACGATGGTTTCTCCGTGCACCACAATTATTTTTGCTCCAAGTTTTTTTGCCTCCTTGGCAAGTTCAGAGATGCTTTCTGGAGGCACATGGGTTAGCTCAACTCCAGGAAGAAGAGCAACAGATGTGTATGCCTGAATTTCTTTGAAAACTTTAACAATTCTGGGTATAATTAGATCCAAATTTGAAGGATCTGCATGATCCGTAATTGCTAAAGCCTTATAACCAATTTCCTCTGCTCTACGGATAATCTCTGCAGGAATTAATTCCCCGTCACTAAAAACACTGTGTATATGAAAATCTATCATTTTATAAACTCCAGCATTTGTTTAAACTGAGGAGTGCCTGCTTTCCTTAGAATCTGAAAAATCAATGTTTCTGCGCAGGTAATTACACCTCCAGCATTTTGTATTAGCGAAAGCCCTGTTTTCCAGTCTTCTTTTCTGCGACTACAGACAGCGTCTTTGGGAATAAAGATTAGATAATCTCTTGCAAGTAAATCAAGCGCAGTTTGCCAAACGCATACATGAGTTTCCATTCCTGTGATTATAATTTTGCTTTTGTTGTATTCTTTAATTTTATTGATAAAAATCTCCTCAAGTGCACAGCTAAAGTGAATTTTCTCAAGGGGTTCATTTTCTACTAATTCTTTAATTTGAGGAAGTGTGTTTCCAAGACCCTTAGGGTACTGTTCGGTAATCAGTATGGGAATTGAATATATTCTGGCAAGATTTATGATTTTGACTGTATTTTTCACTACCACTTCTAACACTTCCTCTTTCATTGCCTTTGCAAGTTTTTCTTGAAAATCCACAATTAAAAGGATAGAATTCTCAGGCTCAATGAAAAATTTTTCTACTGCCATAAATGAACCTCCTTAACTTATTGATGCTGTAAATTTTAGACTTTTAATTCCTGTAGAAGATTTATTATATCATCTATTTTGAAAGGTTTTGTAATGTACCATTTCACACCTAATTCCTTTGCTGTTAGTTTATCTATTTCCTGTCCCTTGGCAGTAAGCATTACAATTTTCATATTCCATGAGGGTGGCTCATTCTGAAGAATTCTGCATATCTCAAATCCATTAAGTTTCGGCATCATTATATCTAGAAATACGATATCTGGTCTCTCTCGTTTTATTAGTTCAAGTCCTTCGAGTCCATCTGATGCTTCAAGAGTCTCGATTTCCATATCTTCTATTTCTTCCATTATTTGAACCATAAGTTCTCTTATAATTGCTTCATCATCAACTATCAGAACCTTCATCTTTTACTCCTCCAGATTTTTTTAAAGGTATGGTGAAATAAAAGCGGCTACCCAGTCCTACCTTACTTTCTACCCATATTTTGCCTCCATGGGCTTCAATAATTTGCTTTGAAATCGGAAGTCCTAAACCAGTTCCTTTGGGTTTATTTCTTAATATATCTCCAACCTGTTTGAACTTCTCAAAAATTTTGTCAATATCAGTCTCTGGTATTCCTAATCCTGTATCTTCAACAATAACTAATATTTCGCCATTTCTTTGTTGGGCTTTGCATGCTATGTAACCTTTCTCTGTAAACTTAAGTGCATTTGATAGAAGATTTATCATGACCTGAATGAGCCTTTCTCTGTCAGCATAAATTTTCGGTAAATCAGGTTGTATATCATGTTTAAACAAGAGTCCTCTTTTTTCAAAGAGAGCTGAAAGTGCCTTATAGGCATCAAAAATCACATCTTCCAGGGCGATTTCTTCAAAGTTCCATTTAATTGTTCCTGACTCAAGTTTTGATATATCCAAAATGTCATTAATAAGAGAGGTTATTCGATCTCCTTCAGATCGTATTATTTCAAAATTTCTGTTAATTTTATCAGTAACCTTGATTATTTTTTCATCCTTTGCGAGAATCATTGGTATTATTGTATCTTTAAATTTCCGCTCTATCATTTCAACGAAGCCGAGAATGGATGTTAACGGAGTTCTTAACTCATGGCTTACAATTGTTATGAATTCAGTTTTTACTTTATCTATTTGCTTTTCCTGGGTTATGTCTCGGATTAGAATGACAGAGCCAAGAATTCCTTTAGCTTCTGATTCTTCTGCAAAGTACTCTTTTTTTATGCTTTTTGCAACAGCCTTTCCGAACCTATTTTTTGTTAGTGATATTTCCGTAGAGAGTATATCCTCTGTCTGCAAAGATTTAGTGACCAATTCAACAAATTTTTTACCGAGTATTTCTATGTTTTTACCAATCATTTCATGTTCCGCAAGTCCAAACATATCCGATGCTGCTGGATTGATATGATTTATTACTCCGTCTTTATCAACAACTATTAAACCATCAGCCATATTATCAATTATTGTTGTTAGATAGGCAAGAGTATCTTGCAGTTCTACAACCGCATCTTTTAAAGCATATTCATATCTATCAAATACTTCATTAATATTATTTGCCATTGAGTTCATTGTATTTGCTAAAAGGCCTATTTCATCATCAGATTTAATCTCTACTTTTGCAGTAAAGTCGTGATTAAGAAGTTTTTTTGCATACTCCGTAAGTTCATTAAGAGGCTGGGAGATTCGATTTACCATGAAATAAGCAAGAAAAACGCTAAGAAGAAATATTAAAAGAAGTAAGCCAAGTTGTTTTCCAAGCACAGTCCACATTTTTTTGTTTATGTTATTTTTGTTCATTCCCACATGGACATAGCCTATTGAACCTTCTATAATTGGTGCTACAATATCGAGAAACTCACCCATTCCTTCGATTTTTACATCCTTTATCCCTTGTTTGTGAGTTTTTGATATTTCTAATATTTCTGAGGGTATTGAAGGAATGAAGGTATGGGATATTATCTCACCATATGAATCTCGGACAAAAACATAGGAAACTCCTTCTATTTCGAGAAATTGGTCTATCATTGCTTGAATTGTTGCTGAGTCGAGATTTAAAATTGTTTCAACCGATGAAGATGCGATACTACTTGCTATTGCAGTGCCTTTAGATTTATATTCCTCGGTCAGATTCTCATAAAGATGCCAGCCTGAAAAAATACTTATTACAACAAAAATTATGGCAAAGAGAAATATAATTCCAACAAGAGTTTTCTGAAATAATTGGGACATTCTCACTTTTTCCACTCACTCCAATCTCGAATTGGTACGAACTTTCCATTTTTGTAGGTGGTGTAATAAACCCTATCTAAGGCTTGGTGTTTTTTCTTTGAAAAACTAATTCTTTCATCGATACCGATATCTATGTTTTTTAAGGTTTCTACGGCATTTTTTATGTTCTCTCTTTTTATTTCACTTCCCATTTTTTTTAATATTTCTACCATTACCTTTGCATTTAAAAAACCTTCAAAGCTTACAAAGCTATATCTTAAAACTTTATAATCCTTTTCCATCAGATCTTCCGGGGGCATTGGATTATATCTATCCATTAGCTCCCTGTACTGTCTTACTGCTGGAAGACTTGTGTCTTCATAACTTGGTACAACCTGCGAATTTATTAGATTTTTTGTATAAACTCGACCTGTTTTTTTCTCTTCATCTAAAAGGAGGTTTATCATAAATTCACTTCCCACGAAAGATACATTAGCAATTGGAACATCCCAGTCCATGTTTCTTGCATCTCTTATAAAGGCTGCACAGGCGGCATATGCTCCAACAGAGATTATCGCATCTACTCCAGCATTTTTTAGTATTTGCACTTGTTTTACAAAACTGTCAGAATATTTAGCTCCTCTTTTGTAGGTAGCCTCTGCTACTATTTTCCCGTTGTACTTTGCAAGGGTTTTTCTAACGCCATCCCATCCACTTCTTCCATAGGCATCAGCCTGATAGAATATGCCTATTTTTTTTCTTCCAATTTTAATAAAGTTTTCAACAAGCCCTCCTGTTTCTTGTTCATAGGAGGCTCTTAAATTGAAAACAAACTCGTCATAGGGAGGTTTTCTGTGGGGCATAGCACCAGTAAAAGGGAAAAATAGATAAAAGTGCCTGTCACTATTACTTTTTAAAATAGGAAGAACTCTTGTTACTGTGGGAGTTCCTACATAGTTAAAGAGAGCAAAAACATTGTCTTCTTCCATTAACTTTATCGTATTTTTTATGGCAGGAATAGGATTGTAACCGTCATCATAAGCCTGAATTAAAATTTTTCTTCCATTTATTCCACCATTGTTGTTTATATACTCAAAATATGCCATAGCTCCTCGATATAGCTCTATTCCTAATCCACGAGTGGGACCCTTAAATGCGGCAGACATACCAAGAATAATTGGCTCATTCTCAGCGAATAAAAGGGAAGGTATGAGAAGGTATATTACTAATAGGATTTTTAAAACTGCACCTGACATCTTTTTACTCCATTTCCTTCATCTCTAATCCATAAGAGAGTCTTATTGTTTCTTCTGCACCAATTTTTTACATCGTTTTCAAAGGTAGGGCAATCAGCCACCACCTCAAGTATATCACCCTTTTTCATTTTAAGAGCCTTAATGGTCATCTGAATAGTAGGTTGAGGACATTTTAAACCTCGTGCATCAAAAACAGTTATAGCCATTTGCGCTACCTCCCTGTGTTAAGAATTCCATCGATTTCTGCAATGATCTGTTCATATGTGAATCCCTCTAATTCTAAAGCCTTGGAGGGACAGGCTGAAACACATATACCACAGCCTTCGCATAAACTTTCAATAATAGTTGGCCTAATTCCGTCCAATTCTATTGCTCCGTATGGACATAGCATAATACAAAGTCCGCATTTTGTGCATCTTTTTTCCTCTAATTTAGCAATTGTTGAAGGTTTGGTTATAGTATCTTGATTTAATTGAGACAAAATTGTTCCGCATATTGATAGAGAATCCTTTATAGTTTCTTCTACGCTCATACCTTCCTTCACAGAACCATTTAAAAAAAATCCCTCTCTTTTAAAATCTGGATATTCTCCTGATAAAATTGCTGGACATAAAACAATCATATCCACAGCGTATTTTTCATTTATATATTCGATGTAAAGGGAGTTTTCCTCTTCAGATACTTGGATATCTTTTATGGTGTTATATCGGATTAACTCAACGAAGGGATCCTTTCTTGCTTGAAGATAGAGCTTTTCAGATTTTTTACCTGGAAGAACAATTTCTTTAAAAAAGTGAAGAATCTTTGTTTCAGGAAGAGATTGCCTTATCATTCGATTAAATTTAAAAGCATATTGACAACAAATTTTACTGCAATAGGACTCATGGTTTTCATCAAGACTTCCAACGCAATGGATTATTGCAACAGTTGAAGGATTATTCCCGGAGGAAGTTACTATTTCTCCTTTTGATGGACCTTCGCTGTTAAGTAACTCTTCAAACTCTAAAGAATTGTAGATGTCTTTGTATTTACCATAACCGAGATTGGGAAATTTACTACACTCCATAAGTTTAAATCCCGTTGACCACAAAATTGCACCAATTTTAATTTTTTCCAATATCTTTTTCATGTTCAAATCAATTGTATCTGGAATAGGACAGGCTTGAATGCAGAGGTCGCATTTTTTTCCTTTAAAGTTAAGACATTTATTTTCATATAATTTTGCTATTGCTGGCAATTTAAGTTGTTCAACTTTTATCGCTCCTTCTGGGCAAGCTTCTTCGCAGGCACCACAACCAATGCACTTTCTAACATTTACATAAGATGGTCTCGTGCGAATAGTACCATATAAATTTCCATAGTAACCCTTTAAATTTATTAACTCTGAGTTAAGTCTTAAATGTATATTTGCACTATTTATAACCTCTTCAACCATTGGATTTATGAAACAGGGTGCGCAACTCATTTCAGGAAAAAGTTTTTCATATCTTACAGCCTTTCCTCCCAAGGATGAATCTTTCTCTACTAAATAGACTTTTCTTCCTGTCTTTGAGAGGTTTACTGCAGCAGAAAGTCCTGCCACACCACCTCCAACAATCAAAATATCCTTTGAAACAGAGACTTCAATTTCATCAAGGGGTTTTTGTTTTTTTAGCCTCGCAAGAGCTCCGTTAAAAAGGGAGATAGTTTTATTTAAAGAAGACTCTTTGTCTTTTGTTACCCAACTAACCTGTTCTCTCATATTTACTATATTAATCATGTATGGATTAATATTGCCCTTTTTTCCTATTTCAATGAATATGGAACCTTTATTAAGGGGAGAGCAGCTTAGGAATATTAAACCGTCGGGCTTTTTAGCTCTAATTAGCTCGATTATATCTTTTTGAGTTTCCTCTGAGCAGGCAAGTTCAAATTTTTCTATCCATGCTGCCTTTTCTTTTAAAAATGGCAATATCTCTTCGTAGGCAATTTTATCTTCGATTTGTCCAGCGCAGGAGCAAAAAATTACTCCAACTTGCAAAAAACAATCCCTCCTGTCAAATTTGGTGATATTTTACCACAAAAGGGATTATTCTTCTACAAAAACCTCAATTGCGATTTCAGGACAGACAACTGCGCACATTGCACAGCCTATACAATTTTGAGGATTTACAAATACGGCAGGATAATAACCTGATGAGTTAAATTCAGGAGAGATATCTATACAACCTTTCGGACAGGTAAGAACACAATATTTACAGCCCTTACACTTTTCCCATTGGATTTCTATTTGTCCTTTTTTAACCTTTGTCTGCATAAAATAAATTTTAACTTTTGCTCATTTAATAAGTCAAATTTAAATTCGCACAAATAGATAAGTTTTGATATACTTAATTATGCATTTTTATGTAGAGTTGGTAAAAAAGACTGTTGAGGAATTTGTGAAAAAAGGAAGGATTCCCTCTATTCCAGCGGAGATTCCTGAGGATATGAAAAGAAAAGCAGGAGTTTTTGTATCAATAAAAAAGAAGGGAAAGCTGAGAGGATGTATTGGAACCTTTTTACCCTTTACGGAAAATATATACACAGAGATAGTTCGCAATGCTATTGCAACAGCAACAGAGGATCCACGATTTCCTCCTATTACTGAAATGGAGCTTGATGACCTTGAATATTCTGTTGACATATTAAGTCCGCCACAGCCAGTAAAAAGCCTTGACGAGCTTGATCCCAAAAAATACGGGATTATTGTTGTTAAGGATTGGAAAAAGGGTCTACTTCTCCCAGATATAGAGGGAGTCAATACGGTTGATGAACAGCTTAAGATTGCAAAATTAAAGGCAGGAATTGACCCATTTGATTCAGATGTGGAGATTTTTAAATTTAAAGTTGAGCGTTACAGATAGTTTTTTCTTCCCAAAGTTTATTTTTAATTTCTTCAATTAAAGGAATAAGGGTATCTCTGTTTATTGCTGAGATGCCTATAGCATCATACCTTTTGCAAATTTGCTTAACCTCCGATGGGTTGACTTTATCGATTTTATTGAAAACCATAAGGATTGGTTTTTTGTCGAGGTTGAGTTCCCTAAGAATATTGTTTACCGAGGCAATATGGTTTTCAAAATAAGGGTTAGATATGTCAACAAGGTGAATTAATAGTGAAGCATCTTCCAGTTCTTCAAGGGTGGATTTAAAAGCAGCAACCAAATCTTCTGGTAAGTCTCTAATAAAACCAACTGTATCAGTTACAATAAGTTCTTTTTCTTCAGGGAATTTTAGCCTTCTAGAAGATGTATCCAATGTGGCAAACATTTTATTTTCCACAAAAACTTCACTATTTGTAAGAGCATTGAGAAGAGTTGATTTACCAGCATTGGTATAACCAATTATTGAAACAATTGGAATATGAAGTTCCTTTCTTCTTTTTTTTCTTACCTGACGAGCCATATTTAGTTTTTTAAGCTCATTTTCCAAATGATGAATTCGATCTTTTATTCTTCTTCTGTCTATTTCAAGTTTGGTTTCTCCCGGCCCTCTTCCTCCAATCCCTCCTGCAAGTCGAGACATGGCAGTTCCTTTACCTGTAAGTCTTGGTAACATATACCGTAGCTGAGCAAGTTCTACCTGCACTTTTCCGTCTCTTGAATGGGCTCTTTTTGCAAAAATATCCAAAATAAGTTGACTTCTATCTATCACTTTAAGTTCTGTCATTTCTGCAATTGCCCTAATCTGAGAAGGAGATAAATTTTGATCAAATACAAGTAGGGTAGCACCCTTGTCCATAGCCATAATTATTAATTCTTTTAGCTTTCCCTCTCCTAATAGATACTTAGGGTTTACCTCTTTCACTCTTTGAATTACCTTATCTATTACTACTAAGTCAGTAGATTGGGCTAATTCCTCTAACTCCTCCATGTGTTCTTCAAGAATGTATCGAGGAGCATTTGAGACACATATTAAAATAGCTCTTTCTCTCATATCTGCCGTATCTATTGCTCTTTTTCTGTCCATTTCAGATTCGAGATTCTCAATAAACTCTCTAAAATTCAATTTAAAGAGATGAAATTTTTCTGAAATTTGTTCAAATTGCTTGTCCCCCCCAAAAGGTAAAAGATGAATTAGATGTATATCCTGAGGAAGACCATCACTGATTGTTATAACTGCAAGCAAATCAAAGCGAAGAAGTCTCAAATCTGCTATATCTTCTCTGTCTGGAGGTGCATTTTGAAGATGGGTGTGTAAATATCTAAGTCCTCTAAGGGGTTTTTTACCTATCGGGAAATTATCCAGTTCAGGAATTAAAATAGAACTTGCGGTACCAACTATTACATGGGTTATATTACCAGCTCTATCAATTAGTAAGCCTATTTGTCTGTTTATTTCAAAGGATAGTGATGCGAGAGTTCTCGCTAATTCAGCTGTAATTACAACCTCTGAAGGTTGTCTTTTTCGATAAAGCTTCTCTAATTGATGGATTAAATTTTTCTTAAGTCCTGTAGTATATCCGAAAACCTTGGCTATTTAATTTACCTCCTTATTTTAAGGATATCAAAATTGGGATTTTTTCTCAAAGGAATTTTAACTTTTTTTCAAAGGTTACTTTTATTGTTTTCTAAAATTCGCAGAAAACTATTCTAAAATTATAGGATAATATCATAAAAAATGTGCGAATTTAACAGCATATATTTTTATCTGTTCTGAGAGTTCTATTTTCCTGTGTTTTCGAGGAAGCTTTTTTTATTCTCCTTGCACTAGCACAGCAAAGCAATCTCTAATCATCTTCAAAAAAAATGGCTATTGCACGAGTTTGAAAAAAAGTTTTATTATTAACAATAGCTTTCCTGAGGAGTCCTATGAAAACACTTTTGAATGTAGATAACGGAAGAAGGGTAAGAATTTTAAAAATAACCGGTGGGAAAGGAATAAGACAACACCTTCAATGCCTTGGAATTCACATTGGAGATGTGGTTACTTTAAAAAAAAGCTCTTTCTTAGGAGGGCCAGTCCTCTTAGAAATAAATGGCTACGATGTTGCATTAGGTAAAGGAGTTGCTTCGAAGATAGAGGTTGAGGAAGTGGAATGAAAATAGCCTTTATTGGGCAACCTAATGCAGGTAAAAGCACAATTTTCAACGGTCTTGCTGGCTACAAAACGGTAACTGCAAACTTTCCAGGTCAAACAGTACATTATACAGTTAGTAAAGTCACAGTAGGTGAATATACTTTTGAAATTATTGATCTCCCGGGTATCTATTCTCTTACAGCAATTGACAAGGCTGAATTGGAATCAAGACGATTTATTCTCTCTCGAAAAGCCGATGTGGTAATAAATATTATCGATGCTTCAACCCTATCAAGAAGTCTGGAGCTTACTTTGCAACTTGCAGAGCTGCAAGTTCCTATGGTCATATGCCTGAACATGATTGATGAAGCCAGAAGAAAGGGTATTGAGATAGATTTGGAGAAACTTTCAAAAATTTTCGGAGTTCCTGTAATTGAAACTATTGCAAATAAAGGAATAGGTCTCGATAAAATCTTCTCTTCAGCAAAGGAAGTATTCGAAAAAAAACTTATACCAAATATTCAATTTTTCCACAAGGATATTGAAGAAAAAATTGAAGAAATTGAAAAACATATACCAAAGGCTTTGCTGAATAACATTCCGAGAAGATACATAGCAATTAAACTCCTTGAGGGTGATAAGGAACTTTTAGAAGAAATCTCAGAATATCCCGATTTTCTCAACAAAATACTGGAGACCCGAGAGGAAATTAAAATCTCCCATGGAAGACACGCTGACACAGTTATTTCATCGGAAAGACATGCTCTTACAATGAATATATTTGAAGAAGTAGCAAAAGTTGGTGAGCCAGCAAAATCAATTAGAGAAAAAATAGATGATTTGCTTACAAATCGATATCTCGGCTATCCTTTTTTAGTTGCCATACTTTTTGGAATATTCTTTATTGTTTTTGAAATCGGTAAAATAATCGAAGAACCAGTTGTAAATAATTTCGAATCTTTTATTCAAAATTTGCCCCTCTATTTAGATAAAAACTCCTTTGAGTTTTACCTTTTAAAGGGGCTTCTTGAAGGTTTATCAGGTGGTGTAGGTGTTGCAATTCCCTATCTTATTCCATTTTTTATAGGACTCACTGTTTTAGAGGATATTGGGTATTTGCCAAGAATGGCTTTTTTAATGGATACAATTATGCATAGAATCGGGCTACATGGGAAAAGTGTTCTTCCCTTTATTGTCTCTTATGGATGCAATGTTCCCGGAGTTATGGCAACGAGAATTCTTGAATCATCAAGGGATAGATTTATAACAGCTACTTTATCTGTTTTTATACCCTGCGCAGCCAGAACAACTGTTATATTTGGATTGGTCGGGGCATATATTGGTGGCTTTGCAGCTGCAGGGCTTTATCTTTTTAACCTAATAGTGATAATGATATTTGGCAAAATTTTTACCAGATTTCTTCCTGAAATTACACCGGGATTAATTATGGAGATACCGCCTCTTAGAATACCCACTTTTAAAAATGTTTTTATGAAAACATGGCTTCGATTAAAAGATTTTATTTTGGTTGCATGGCCTCTTCTACTGGTAAGTAGTGTTATTTTGAGTGTTCTCGAATATTCAGGCTTTAGTAGATTATTAAATCAAGCATTTTCCCCCATTGTTAACTGGGTGCTTGGTCTTCCCGAAGACACAGGCATTACCCTTTTATTTGGTATACTTAGAAAGGAACTTTCGATGATAATGCTTTTTCAGGCTATGGATACAACCAATTTAGGAGAAGTCATGACAAATGTTCAACTTATTGTTTTTACTATTTTTACAATTTTTTACATGCCTTGTATTGGAACCGTGGGTGCTCTTATCAAAGAGGTTGGCGGTAAAAAAACAATTTTCATCATCCTCCTGACCATTATCACTGCTTTGATATTATCATTATTCATGAGATTAGTATTATCAGCATTCTTTTAAACTCCTATAGGCATAAAAGTCTTTGAGATTTTTCGATTCACTCGGAATAAAAGTGAGAACTTATTCGGAGCCTTAA
>CAKZQH010000101.1 GCA_937139565.1 uncultured Nitrospiraceae bacterium
GAGAAATACAAATCCTACTGCTTGAGATGGAGTAAACTCCTGAACAGCTCTAATTCGTATTATTTCTTCTAAAGGAGAGATAAAACTTTCAACATTTTCTTCGTTAATTATTTTGTCAACAATTTGTTCAATGGACTCATAAACAGTATAACCTATAGGATTTGTAAATTGTCGGTCAGTTTCCTTTAAAAAAGTCTGACTTTCTTCGGGGTATGTGGCAATCGTTAATTCAAAGGATTTATCAATTATGCCCTTCCTTTTTTTTAAAAGGAGGTCCTTAACTGACATTTTCTACTCCTCTTAAAAGTTTTTTAATCCCCCCTTTCCATGAACAAAAAGGGGCAGTTTCCTGCCCCTTTATAGATGGTATTATACGCATCCTGTTGGTTTTGGAAGACCAGCATATCTACAGGCCTGCTTTGCTGGTCCATCTGGGAATAATCCATAAAGATATTTGGTGTTACCTTTATCTGGACCAAACATCTTTGCCATCTCTTTTACAAGAATTTTAATCATAGGTGCAATTTGATATTTCTGATAATAATCCCTCAAAAAGTTAATTACCTCCCAGTGCTGTTCTGTGAGGGTAAGACCATCCTGCTGAGCCATATACTCTGCAAGTTCAGGTGACCAATCATCGAGATTCTGAATGTAGCCGTCTTCATCCAACTCAATCTGCTTTCCCTTAAACTCAATAAATGCCATTTTACCTACCTCCTTTTAGTTTTTTGCAGTTATTTTAACTTCTTTAATAAAAGAACTTCAAGGGTAAATCCACTTTAATGGATGAGTTCTTTTAAAGTCAAATAAATTTAGTTTATAAAATTATAAAAATTTTTCAGCCTTAACGATTTTAAGTTTCATTATCTTGCCATGATTGTATACGGGCAGCAGGATTTCTTCTATCTCCTTAGGAATTTCCAGCCCAATTTTTAATCTATTTATTAAAATTGCTGTAAGTGCTCTTATTTCATCTTTTTCATGGTTCAAAAGTTTAATCATTTCATCTTTTTCAAAGTTTATGTATTCAGTAAGATTAATTTTTTTGGAAAGTTTAATCATGCTTCGCAGGACACTTTCAAGAAAACTTTCTTCTTCTCTTTGGGACCAGAGAATGGGGATTATATCTTCAAAGTGAGATGGTTCTGCATTAATTATCTCACCTATTAATTCTGCGGCTCTCCAACCAATACCTCCAGATTCATCTGTCATAGACCAAAGAAGTTTCCGTATAGTGTTTCTAAGTGGTTCTATTTTTTGAGCTAGGACATAAGCTTTAGCTATATAACCCATTGCTTCTATTGCCGTCCATGCTAAAGGTTTTTCTTTATCATAGGATAGTCCTATAAGCCATCCGAGCACATTCTGATTATGAAGAGAAGCATGTTGGAGTGTTTCGAAATCTTGTCTTTCTAATAAGGAGAGAAAGTCTTTTTTGGAGATTTTAATTTTCTCTCCGGTGTTAGGAGTATTTTTTTCTAT
>CAKZQH010000102.1 GCA_937139565.1 uncultured Nitrospiraceae bacterium
CAACATAAATACGAATATAATCTAAATTGGAGGTGACAGAGATACATTGGATTTTTTACAAAACCGAGATACCTCACAGTAGTCTTGAGGGTAAGACGCCGACTGAGGTATTTAGGCATGGTGCGTAAGAAAAATGTTTCAATGTTTGGGTGCATGAAAGATAAGAAACCAAAAGTTCGTATTTATATCATTCCAAAAAAAAGTGGTATATTAAAGCCTTTTAAACTATCTTTCTCTTTAAACCCGTCAACTCACAATAGTTGGTAATAATCTTTCCCTTCTCCTTCTTGTTACCTTTTAGGTACTTCTTAAGTTGGCTATCTAAGAGTTCCATCTCAAAACCCCCTATCATCTTCTGCCTCCTTGTAGATTCCTTACAAGAAGGGATTTTACCATTTGGGAGACATTTTATTCTGATCTAACCAACCTAATTTCTGAGACATTTTTTATGATCTAATGCGAGACATTGACAAAATTTATCTTTTTCAGGTATGGTATAATGTTGATGGGCCTATAGCTCAGTAGGTTAGAGCGCACCCCTGATAAGGGTGAGGTGGTTGGTTCGATTCCAACTAGGCCCATGGTAGATGGGGGTGTAGCTCAGTTGGGAGAGCGCCTGCTTTGCACGCAGGAGGTCGTGGGTTCGAATCCCTTCACCTCCATTTTTTTGAACTTTAAAAAGGTATTTTGAAGGGCAGGTAGCTCAGTCGGTAGAGCAGGGGCCTGAAAAGCCCCGTGTCGGCGGTTCAATTCCGTCCCTGCCCATTTAATTCGTGATGTTTGACAAAAGTGAGGTGGAATTTTTAAATTAATTTAAATTAGCTTATGGGCCGCTAGCTCAGCAGGCAGAGCACCGCCCTTTTAAGGCGGGTGTCGTTGGTTCGAATCCAACGCGGCTCATGTAAATGTCCCCATCGTCTAGCCAGGCCTAGGACATCGCCCTTTCAAGGCGGTAACAGGGGTTCAAATCCCCTTGGGGACGTCAAAAAGCCGTGGCATTACATATGCCACGGCTTTTTTTATTTTACTGGAAAAAAGCCACTTTTTTTAGCTTTGCATACTGGGCATCTGTAGGTTTCTGGAGTTTCTTCAAAAGGAGTGTTTGGTGTTATCTTGTTGATTTCGCATCCTTTTTTGGGTTCATAAATATAACCACAATGGGTACATCTAAAGGGTTGATTCTTTGTTTTATCACTTTTTCCTTCCATTACCTCTCCTTTTCATTTTAAAAATACACTATTGTTTTTCCATCGTACCTTCTTGTCCACATTTTGGGCATTTTTTTGGTTTACATCTTCCCTCTTTAGTTGCTCCACAGTTTTTGCATTTAAAGATAGCCATATTGCTTTACCTCCTTCCAGTTAATTTATTTAAAATTATTTTAAATAAAAATTTTTATAGAGTCAATTTTCCTTCCCCTCTAATTTGCCGATAGAAAATTTCAAAACCTATCTTACTTACATCACTATAAATACTCCATCAGTGGAAGCACCTTTGACAAATGTAAACAATAATTCAAAGATATGTACTCAAGTGATGCCAAAAGGCTTAAAGTCCTTGTGCCCGACTTCATCAAATGAAGACGTATTTTATTAAGAAAAACTAAATATTTAAAAGGCTTATATCTTTCTCACATACCTAATATAGGCTAATACCTTTTACGCTTTTTAAAACCAATTTTCTTTTACTTTGCTTACTAATATCAACAATCTTTCTTACTGTCAACACTTGAATCAAAGAATGAATCCTCTCTCTTTTGATTTCTAACTTTAATCCATTATATTCTGAGTATAATCTTGCTGCTATGAAGGCATCACGGTTAACAAATGACATGGATATATGGAGATTGATAAAGGATGGAATGACCTATGAGGGAGCGGAAAATCGCAAGGAAGAGATATCTAAGAAGTTAGAGCTTACATTTTTGTCACTATAAGGGCACTAATAATCCAAAGGGGGCTTTCTCCTTTGTATCTTCGAGTCTTTTTTTCTCGTCTCTACGAGGTCTTGCAGATACCGAATGGGTCTCAATGGCTGTTTTAACGACGAGATTGCTTCACTTCGCTCGCAATGACACCTCTTAGAGTCACCGTGAAGCACCTAAATGGCCAAAGCAATCTTAAATATATGCACAAAGACTAGATTGCTTCGTCACTTATACTCCTCGCAAAGACATAAAAGTTGAGCAAAAGAGATAAAGAGGCAGGAGGGAGATAAAGACGGTTAGAGGGAAATCGGATAGTTTAAATATAATTTAGAGGGCATGGAGGCTAATTTACAGATGATAAATCATCGATTTACAAAGTGTTTTAAGTTTTTAGTGATTAAGTCCGGTTTTAGAAGGGCTTATAATGGCTATTGCTCATAAACCTCTTAGGATTCTTTATGCTATGCTTTCTCATTGTTCAAAATTCCTTTCCAAGGAGAATTCTTTATAGTTGACTCTCATACTGAATCTAATTGGTGAAATTTTAAATTATTCAAAAATTTAATAAAAAAAGAAGCCCCTTGTTTTTTGTGACGATCTATCAGCAAATTAGGGGAGTGTAACCTACAAAAGATATTTTCTACGAAGTAAAATAAAGGGTAAAGGAGGAAGAATCAATAGATATAAAAATATCACAGAAAAATCCTTAAGGGATATTAATGAGATATCTCCATAGGAAAATGCTCTTGAAATTTTAACAAGGTGATAAAGAGGATTTATCTCAGCCACTATTAGCACTATTGAAGACAGTCCTTCAAGGGGAAAGAACAGTCCTGAAAACAAAAAAAGAGGTGTTAAAAAAAGCGTATAGAAATAGTTAAAGGATTCAATGCCTGGCACTATAGCAGTTGCTATAAGAGACAGACTTGCAAAAATTAATCCACATGCTAAAATAAAGGGCAATATAAAAAGAACGAGATTAGACTTAACAAGTCCAAATAGAGATATAACAATTAAGATTATGCTTCCGTAAATCAAACTTTTAGTGCTTCCCCATAAAAGTTCTCCAAGCACAAGCTCATTAAATCTAACAGGCGTAGCCATAATAGCATCAAAGGTTTTTTGATATACCATTCGCACATAGGTTCCGTAGGTGCATTCATAGGAGGCTGCAAACATTGCCGAAGACATAACTATACCGGGTGCAATGAACTCCAGGTATGACATTCCTTTTATATCCTTTACAAATCCTCCTAACCCGTACCCAAAGGCTATTAAATAAAGCATAGGTTCGAAAAAATTAAGAGCTAAGCTTGAACGATAAAGCTTTTTGTAAACAGTGGCATTTCTCTGCCATACTCTTAAGGCTCGCTTAATGTTCATTTATCCCTCTGTTAGTGAAAGATATACCTTCTCCAGGTTACCACCAAAATTATTGGAGAGATTGTGAGGAGTATCTATTACAAGAATTTTTCCTCTATCCATTATGGCTATTCGATCGCAGAGTTTTTCTGCTTCTTCCATATAATGGGTGGTAAGTATCAGGGTTTTACCTGAGTGTTTAAGGTTCTCTATCCTTTCCCATATTTGCCTTCTACTTCGTGGATCAAGACCTGTTGTTGGTTCATCAAGAATTAGCAGTTCGGGATCATTAATAAGGCCTCGTGCAAAGGTGAGTTTTCTTTGCATGCCTCCTGAGAGATGCCTTACATTCCTGTTAAGCCAATTATCAAGCTTCACAAACTCTATTAGTTTAAGAGCTCTTTCCTTTGCCTCTTTTGGGTCTATGTCAAAATATCTCCCGTAAACAATAAGATTTTCGAGGACATTTAGGTCAGGGTCAAGGTTGTTATCCTGAGGAACCACTCCTATTTTAAATTTAATGCGGGGAAAATTCTTCCTATTCACAGACTCACCAAAAAGTATAAGATCACCATTGAAAAATTCAATAAATCCATAAATTATGCCCATTAGAGTTGTTTTTCCAGCACCATTTGGACCAAGAAAGCCAAAGCATTCTCCTTCTCCTATTTCAAAGCTTACTGAGTCGAGGGCTTTAAAATTTCTATAATATTTCGTAAGATTTTTTCCTTTTACAACGGTCACTTTTTTAGTATAATAGTTATATGGGCTTTATTAAAATACTTCTTTATTTATTTCTCCTACTTTTTCCCGTCCAACTTTATGCAGAGATTGTTGAAGAAGAATGCAATTCGTCTGAAATATCTGGAATCTTTGACCTCATTGTCCATTCCAACTCTTTTATAAATGATCCTGAAACCTTCCTTGTGCTGGATAGAGTTGATGATAACCTTAAGTTTGTGCCCTATGTACCAGAGTTTAAATTTCGAGTTTTTCAAAATTTGAATGCTAAAGAAGGCTTAAAAATTGCTAATGAGATTCTTCTTAATTCAGCCTATGTGAGTACTGTTAAATGCACTGTTCTTAAAGATAAAAGCAGGTCAGTATTAGGATACGAACTTAAACCAATTTATTTTCCCTGGACATTCGGAGTTTTAGAACCAGTAGAAACAAGATATAAATTAAACAACGATACTATCCACATTTTCATTAGACTTGATCCCCGTGTTGAAAGACAGCTTAATAGCGGTGGAGATTCCTTTCGAGAAGATTAGTCCTGTCTTTTAAATTCTCCGCTTTTCCCTCCAGATTTATATATTAGTCTTACCGATTCTACTGTCATCTCTTTATCTACTGCCTTACACATGTCGTATATTGTAAGAGCCGTTAAAGAAGCTGCGACCATTGCCTCCATCTCCACTCCTGTCTGAGCAGAGGTCTTTACCTTTGCCGTGATTCTTACTCTACTTTCAGCCTCAAGAGGTTCAATTTGAATCTCCACATTGGTAATAGGAAGAGGATGACACAGAGGAATAAGATAAGGAGTTTGTTTAGCAGCCATTATACCTGCTAACCTGGCTACCTGGAAAACATCTCCCTTTGCTATCTCCTTGCTCAGAATCATCCTTAATGTCTCAGGCTTCATATAGACATAAGCCTCAACTAAAGCTATCCTCTCTGTAATGGACTTTTGAGTTACATCAACCATTTTTGCTCTCCCTTCTTCATCGAAATGGGTAAGCATTGACAACCTCCTTATCTTTCCTGCTCTGTTGGTCTAATTAAAATTTCATTTACGGACACATTTTCTGGTTGAGTTAAAGCATAGTATATGGCTTCTGCTACATCCTCTGGCATAAGAGCTTTCATCTGTGCTCTTTGAGTAATCCACTCATGTGGCATGTTTTCACCCCACTCTGTATGAACCACTCCTGGCTCAATTACCGTTACTCGAATGTTATATTTTAAAAGCTCCTTTCTTATTGACTCTGAAAAACCTACTACTGCCCATTTTGTGGCACAATAAACTGACCATCCAGGTATTCCTACTCTACCAGCAACAGAAGATACATTTATAATATGCCCCCTATTTTGAGGAATCATTATCTTTGTCGCAAGATGGGTAAGATGAACGAGTCCAGTAAAATTTAAATCTATCATCTCTTCCCACTCTTTTACCGACCCGTTCTGTATGTAGTTAAAAATCCCTCTCCCTGCATTGTTAATCAATATGTCGAGACAGTCAAAATTAGCTTTAAAAGATTTAAAGGCTTTTTCCACCTCAGCCGGTTTGGTGATGTCGCATTTACTATAAAATGCTTTTACTTCCATTTTGGATATTTCTTTTGCTATTCTTTCAAGATGCTCCTCAGAACGAGAAATAAGAAATAGATTTATTCCTTCTTTTGCAAGTTTTCTTGCGGTTGCAAGTCCTATTCCCTTTGAAGCACCTGTAATTATAGCCACCTTTCCTTTAATGGATTGCATCGGTTGCACCTCCTTTTTTAAATATAGGACGCTTTAAAAATAAAAGCGTTAAAAGCATTGAAATCATTGCTACACTGAGTATCCAGAAGGCCTCATTAAAGGCAATAGAATTAGCTTGTCTGATTAGCTCCCTATAAATTACAGCCTCTGGTGAGAGAAAAGACCTTACAGATAAATACTCATTGAGTTTATCCAATGCAAGCTGATATGAAATGTCATAGGGAGTAAGATTTTCAACTAATCTAAACTGGTGGAACTGACTTCGCTGGCTTACTATTGTTGTAACTATGGCTGTTCCAACCGAGCCACCAATGTTTCGTATGACTGCACTAAGGGGAGTTGCATCTTGCATTTTTTCTTTTGGTACATAGGCTACTGTAAGGACTGCAAGAGGAGTAATGACAAAAGCCATACCTAAGGCTAAAACAGCCCTTGGATAGACAAAACTCCAAAAGTCTGCCTGTAGATTAAAAAGACTCATGAGATATGTTGAATAGGCACACATTAAAATACCAAAAGCAAGAGGAATCTTTGGATTTAATCTATCGGCTATTTTACCGCTTATTGGAAATGCTAAAAGTTGGACCAGACCAGCTGGTCCGAGAACCAATCCTGCAAGAAAAGCCGTGTATCCCATCAAATTTTGTAAATACAAAGGAAGCAAAATTATACTTCCAAAAAGATTCACAAAAGTGAAAAACATAACCATGTTACCAAAGAAAAAATTCTTATCCTTGAAAAGCTTTAAATTAACCACAGGATGCTCAGCTTTTTTTAACTCCCACCAAACAAAACAAATGAGGCTCACAATGCTAACAATCGAGAGGGTTACAATGAAATTAGAATCAAACCAGTCTTCCCTTTCTCCTTTATCAAGGACAATCTGTAAGCATCCTATCCCAAATGAAAGAAGAATAATTCCTGGATAATCAATTTTTAGTTTCTCTCTCTTCAAATAAGGTGGGTCTTCAATTACCAAATAGGTCATAAGAATTGAGAGAACTCCAATAGGTATATTTATATAATAAATCCATCGCCAAGAGAAATTGTCTGCAATCCAACCACCTATCATTGGACCAAAAATCGGAGCTAATATTATTCCCATTCCATAAATTGCCATGGCTTTTCCATATTGATGCTTGGGAAAACTTTCAAGTAGAACACTTTGACTGATTGGCTGAAGACCTCCTCCACCTATGCCTTGAAGAATCCTAAAAAATATGAGAGAACTTAAATTCCAAGAGATTCCGCAAAGAAAAGAAGCAAAAGTAAAAAGCCCAATAGAAAATATTAGATAGTTTTTTCTTCCGAAGACCCTGCTTAACCAACCTGCCATAGGGATAACTACAGCATTTGCAACTAGATAGGAAGTAATAACCCAAGTAGATTCATCTGTTCCAGCTGACATATCACCCTGGATGTGTCTCAGTGCCACATTATTTATAGTTGTATCAAGTATCTCAATAAAGGTAGGAAGCATTACGGTAAGCACTATCCAAAATCTTTTCATCATAGATATTATATTACTTTTGCAAAAACAAGGGATATATCACCTTTTGTATCTCATCAATCCATGTCTGACTTATCCTTGATATCCTCCTTATTGCCACTGCTATGAGCATGGCTCTTATTAGAGAGTCTAAATCCTCTGCGCTATGTTTACGATACGGAATAAGCCTACTTCTAAAGTCCTTGTCATTGGAGTTTGTACTGCGACCCTTTTTTCAAGACATTTTTAATGCCTAAAAGGTGTAGAGATATTACACATTCAAAAACAC
>CAKZQH010000103.1 GCA_937139565.1 uncultured Nitrospiraceae bacterium
CAGTGACAAAAGGGAAGAGGCTCGGAGTGACGGGAAAAGGGGACTGCTTCGAGCACTTCGTGCTCTCGCAGTGACGGATAGGGGGAATGGTCTCGCAGGGACGAAAGGGGGGAGAGGCTCGTAGGGACGGAGGGAAGGAGAGAATGAGGGGTGACCAAGTAGGAATGAAGGTGGTATAATCTTTCGATGATTCACTTTAAGCTTACTTTGCAGTACGACGGCACTAACTATTCAGGGTGGCAGAGACAGAAGAGGGAGGTAACAATCCAGGGGAAAATCGAAGAATGTCTTAGACGCATCTTCAAAAAGGAGGTCACAATAAGAGGTGCTGGTAGAACTGACGCAGGGGTGCATGCACTTTCCCAGATTGCCACATTCAGGATAGATGTGGAGATAGCTGAGGATGCGTTAAAAAAAGCGCTTAATTCTATGCTTCCCCGAGATATACGAGTTTTAAGGGTGGATAGGGTTGATGATGCCTTTCACCCACAGTACGATGTAAAGAGGAAGTCCTACATCTATTTTCTCTCCCACGGTGAAGAAGCCTCTTCGTTTCTTCAGCGATATGTGTGGTTCTATGAAAGAAGGCTCGATCTTTCAGTGATGAAGAAGGCAGGACGGCTTTTCCTCGGAAGGCACGATTTCAGTGCTTTTTCAGGCTCTACAGAGGTTAAGAATCGACAAAGAACAATCTATCAGCTGGAGATAAAAAAGGTAAGAAGCCTCGCATTTCTTGACTTAAAGATTTCGGGAAATTTTATTAAATTCCGAATTGAAGCTGACGGATTTCTTAAATACATGGTCCGAAATATAGTAGGCTCCATCGTTGAAGTAGGAAGAGGAGCTGTTTCTCTTTCTGCTATAGCAGAGGCTCTTAAGACAGGGAAGAGACCCAATCCTCTAAGAACTGCTCCTCCACAGGGGCTTTTTCTTGAGAGAATTATCTATTAGCCCTCTTCTGCTTCAAACTTCTCCATCATTTCTATTTTTTCCTGACAGTCTCTGCAATAGATGGCAAAGGGAAGTATCTTAAGTCTCTGCTCAGAGATTTCATCTCCACACATTTCACATATGCCATAGGTGCCCTCATCCAATTTTCTTAAGGCTTCTTCTATTTTTTTGAGCACATCCCGATGGGTGCTAAGCTGTTTCAGGCTTATGTCTTCAGAAAGATCTATGGCACTTAAGTCAGCATCATCCATTACAGCTTCTACAATCTGTCTTTTCTCTCCGGTCTGGAATTTTTTCATCTCCTCACGGGCTTCCTGAAGAATTTGCTCTTTCATTTTATTGAGCATTTTTTTTAGTCTGTCTTTTCTTTCACTATCTATATTCATTAATTTAGACCTCCATGATTTCTTTCTCTTTCTGTTCAAGAATCTGGTCTATTTTTTCGATGAATGTGTTTGTTATCTTCTGAATTTCATCCTGAGCTTTGCGAGAGTCATCTTCACTTAGCTTTTTATCCTTTTCTGCTTTCTTGATTTCTTCGATAATATCACGCCTTATGTTTCTTACAGCTATCCTTGCCTCCTCTGCTCTTTTTTTAACTACTTTTACAAGCTGTTTTCTTCTCTCTTCAGTCAGTGGGGGGATGTTAATTTTTATTGTTTTTCCATCGTTTATCGGTGTAAGGCCTAAATCGGATTTCATTATGGCTTTCTCAATTTCGCCTATCATTCTTTGTTCCCATGGCTGTATGGTAATTGTTCTTGGCTCAGGAATTCCAAGGGTGGCTACCTGATTTAGGGGTACCATGCTGCCATAGTACTCCACTCTTATGTTGTCGAATATGGAGAGAGAAGCTCTACCTGTTCTAAAGGTGGAGAGGTCCTTTTTAAAGGCCTCTACTGCCAAATTCATCTTTTCATTAGCTTTCTTCTTGAACTCCTGCATCATATTGCACCTCTCTTAAAACAATGCTTCCTATTTTTTCTCCCAAAACCACTTTTTTAAAATTATCGGGTATGCGAATATTAAATACCACGATGGGAAGATTATTGTCCATGCAAAGGGTTATAGCAGTGGAATCCATAACTTTTAATGAGTTTCGAATTACATCCATGTAAGTTAATCGTTCAAATTTTTTTGCTTTGCGGTCTTTCATGGGATCTGAGGAGTATATTCCATCCACTTTTGTTCCCTTGATTATTATATTTGCACCTATCTCTATTGCCCTTAATGCAGCTGCTGTGTCAGTGGTAAAATAGGGATTGCCAGTTCCTGCTGCAAATATAACCACTCTTCCTTTTTCAAGGTGCCTGATAGCCTTTCTCCTTATGTATGGCTCAGCAAGTTCGCGCATGTCAATTGCCGATTGCACACGAGTATCTACTCCTATTTTTTCAAGAGCATTCTGAAGCGCAAGGGCATTCATGACAGTTGCAAGCATTCCCATGTAATCAGCAGTTGCCCTTTCTATGCCCTGCTCTGCTGCTTCCATTCCTCTGAAGATGTTTCCTCCTCCTATAACCGTTGCAATTTCCACTCCTAAGTCGTAGGCCTTTTTAATTTCATTGGCCATGTAATTGACTGTCTCAGGGTCTATGCCATAGCCCTTTTGACCCATCAAGGCTTCGCCACTTAATTTTAAAAGCACCCTGCTGTAAAAAGGTTTATTCACTCTGTCCTACCTGAAAACGCACAAATCTTCTTACTACTATGTTTTCTCCAAATTTGGCAATTTTTTCTGTTATCAAATCCTGTATTTTCTTCTCAGGTTCCTTAATAAAAGGCTGATTTAAAAGGCACATATCTTCAAAGAACTTTTCAAGTTTACCTTCAATGATTTTTTCAACCACCTGTGGTGGCTTGTTACCTGTTATCTGAGCCTTATATATCTCTCTTTCCTTTTCAATTACATCCTGAGGAACATCATCTTTGCTTATGTATTGAGGATTTGCGGCTGCAATATGCAGTGCAATGTCTTTTGCAAGTTGATGGAATTCCTCATTCCTTGCCACAAAGTCTGTTTCACAGTTTAGCTCAAGCATTACTCCGATTTTGTCCATGTGAATGTAAGAGGCTATAATACCTTCAGAGGCAACTCTACCAGCTTTTTTCTGAGCTGTAGCCAGTCCTTTCTGCCTGAGATATTCTATTGCTTTATCAAAATCTCCTCCTGAAGACTCCAGGGCTTTTTTGCATTCCATCATTCCAGCCCCGGTTTTTTCTCTTAATTCTTTTACCATCTGAGCAGTTATTGCCATGCTGAGTCCTCCCTTATTCTTCTATGTAGTCATCCATTGATTTTTGATACTCCTCTTCCTGGAGTATTTTTTCCTTTATTGCTGCCTTTTCAGCTTCTTCCTCAAGTTTTTTAACAAAAATTTCTTTACCTTCAAGGATTGCATCAGCCATTTTTGAAGTTATGAGTTTGATAGCCCTTATTGCATCGTCATTTCCGGGAATAACATAATCAACCACATCAGGGTCACAATTGGTATCTACAATGGCTACAATTGGAATGTTAAGTTTGATTGCCTCTGCTACAGCAATTTTCTCTTTCTTTATGTCGATTATAAAAATAGCCTTTGGAAGGTCCATCATGTCTTTTATTCCTATGAGATTTGCCTCTAATCTTTGCCTTTCCTTCTCAAGCTTTGCTATTTCCTTTTTTGTGTGTAAATAAAGTGTTCCATCTTCTTTCATCTGCTCAATTCGTTGCCATTTTTCAACGCTTTTTCTGACTGTTGAAAAATTTGTAAGCATTCCACCAAGCCAGCGATGATTAATGTAATAGGCACCTGCTCTTTTTGCTTCTTCTGCTATGGCATCTTGAGCTTGTTTTTTAGTGCCTACGAAAAGTATTCCCTCTCCCTTTGAAGCAACACTTTTGATAAATTCGTATGCTTCCTCAACACCTTTGACTGTCTTTTGAAGGTCAATTATGTGAATCCCGTTTCGCTCAGCAAAAATATATTTTTTCATCTTGGGATTCCACCGCTTGACCTGATGCCCGAAATGAGCGCCTGCTTCTAAAAGCTCTTTCATTGTTACTACTGCCATAAAACCTCCTTATTGGTTTTACCTCCGCCCTTTTCTCTTTAACCCTTCAGGGACCATCAGAGAAATTTTATGAGCGTGTGTTTTAAAAAGGCCAAAGGCCTTTTAATTAAGTTTCAAATTTATCATATTTCGTCAATTTATTTCAATGGAGGATATGGTATCTCTTGTTTTTTTGGCCTTTAAAAGGCCTTTATCAACTTCTTTAAAAAATTCTCTGTAATTCTTATAAAACTTA
>CAKZQH010000104.1 GCA_937139565.1 uncultured Nitrospiraceae bacterium
AGAGGGACTGAGGTTTGCAATAAGAGAAGGTGGAAGAACAGTAGGTGCAGGCGTAGTTACAGAGGTGTTGGAGTAAAGGATGAGAGATATTATACTTTTACAATGCACTGAGTGCAAGGGTAAAAACTACTCTACTACTAAAAATAAGAAGACTACTCCTGACAAATTGCAGTTAAAAAAGTTTTGTAAACACTGTAGAAAGCATACTTTACATAAAGAGACAAAAGCATAGTAGGCCAGTAGCTCTAACGGCTAGAGCACCGGACTCCAAATCCGGGGGTTGGGGGTTCGAATCCCTCCTGGCCTGTTTGTATATTTTTTGAGGTGAGAAATGATAGGAAGAATTAAGAATTTTTTCCAAGAAGTTAAAATTGAGGCAAAGAAAGTTAACTATCCAAAAAAAGATGAGGTTATTGCCTCTACTTGGGTTGTTATTGTAACAGTTTTTATCATTTCATTTTTTCTCGGAATTGTAGATTTTGTACTTTCAAAAATCATAAGTTCATTTATTGGGTGAGGTAATGGCTAAACAGTGGTACGTAATTCATACAATGGCTGGATTTGAAGAAAAGGTTAAGTCCTCAATAGAGGAACGAGCAAAAACAAAAGGTTTAGAGGATAGAATTTCAAGGATTTTAATACCAAGTGAAAGGATTATCGAAGTAAAGGGAAAGAAAAAAAAGGAATTTGACAAGAAATACTATCCAGGATACATTCTTGTTGAGATGGATCTTGATGAGGAAACATGGCATCTTGTAAGTACAACCCAGCGAGTAACCGGATTTATTGGAGGTAAGAAGCCCGCTCCAATACCACAAGAGGAAGTCGAAATGATTCTTCAACAATTGGAAAAGGGCAAAACACCTCAGGTAAAAACCCATTTCGAAAAAGGTGAAACAGTTAGAATTACCGATGGTCCCTTTACTAATTTTACAGGATACATAGATGAAGTAGATTCAGAGCATGAAAGAGTTAAGGTCATGGTAAGTATATTTGGAAGACAAACACCTGTAGAGCTATCATTTGCTCAGCTTGAAAAGGTTTAAAGGAGGAAATACATTATGGCAAAAAAAGAAGTTACAGCTCAAGTAAAACTTGTAATTCCAGCAGGTAAAGCAAATCCTGCACCACCTGTAGGACCAGCACTGGGTCCTCATGGAATTAACATTATGGAGTTTTGTAAACAATTTAATGCTCAGACTCAGGCAATGGGAGACACGCTTATTCCAGTTGTTTTGACTATCTACAAAGACAGGTCCTTTACTTTTATTCTTAAAACACCACCTGCCTCAGAGCTTATTAAAAAAGCTGCAGGAATTATAAAAGGTTCTGGTACTACAGGAAAAGAAAAGGTTGGCACTCTAACCATGAAGCAGGTTGAAGAAATAGCCAAGACAAAGCTGCCAGATTTAAATACCAAGTCCTTAGAATCAGCTATGAGTATGATTATCGGTACAGCAAAAAGTATGGGCGTAGAAATAAGGGGGTAATGTAAAATGGGCAAAAAGTTAGCAGCTGTCATAGAGAAACTTGATCTGCAAAGGGAATATTCCTTAGAAGAAGCTGTTGATATTTTAAAGGAAAATAGCTTTGCTAAATTTGATGAAACTGTAGAGATGTCGATAAATTTAGGTATTGATCCAAGAAAATCTGATCAGGTTGTAAGGAATACTGTTGTTCTTCCTCATGGAACTGGTAAGGAGGTAAAAGTTCTTGTTTTTGCGAAAGGAGAGAAGGAGAAAGAGGCAAGAGAAGCAGGAGCTGATTATGTAGGTGCAGAGGACCTGATTGAGAAAATCCAGCAGGGATGGCTTGAGTTTGATAGGGCAATTGCAACACCTGACATGATGGGACAGGTTGGAAAGTTAGGAAAAATTCTTGGTCCAAGAGGCCTTATGCCCAACCCAAAGCTGGGAACAGTAACATTTGATATTGGTAAGGCAGTGAAGGAAGCAAAAGCAGGAAAAATTGAATATAGAAACGATAAAGGTGGTGTTGTTCATGTGCCCATCGGAAAGCTTTCCTTTGATAGAGAGAAGCTAGTAGAAAATGCTATTGCTGTCTTGAAGTCTGTAGTTAAAGCAAAACCACCAACATCAAAAGGAAAATATATTAAAAAAGTAGCCATGTCCTCTACAATGGGACCTGGTTTAAAGGTGGATATTTCAAAGCTAAAGTTATAAAACAGGCCTTGCCTGTTATTAATAATCTGAGACAGCAGGTGCCTTGAGCTTAAAGGGTAACCGCCTGCCGAGATTGGAGAGAGAGCATGATTAAAAGGCCTTCAATAGCACCGCTGTCCAAGAAAGGAGGTTTAATCTGAGCGCTACAAGAGAAAATAAGAGAAAGAAAGTGGATGAAATTGCAGAAAGGCTATCCAGAGCTAAGTCTTTCATTCTTACTGATTTTCAGGGACTAACAGTTTCAGAGATTTCTGATTTAAGGCAAACAATGAAAGATTCTGGCTCTGAGTATAAGGTGTGTAAAAACACACTCTTTGGTATAGCCTTAGGAGACGTACCCTTTAAGGAGAAGCTTAATGATTCTCTTAAGGGATGTACAGGAGTTGTTTTTGGTTATGACGATCCTATTGTAGCAGTAAAAAAGGCAATTGAGTATGCCGAAAAAAATGAAAAATTTAAGCTGAAACAGGGAGTTGTTGAGGGTAGAGTATATTCTCCCGATGAATTGAAGGAAATTTCCAAACTTCCATCTAAGACAGTGTTGCTAAGTATGATGCTTAGCTGCATCAGCTCGCCGCTTACGAAGATGGCATATGCTATGCAAGCTGTAAATCTTAAACTTCTATATGCATTAGAAGCATTAAAAAATAAAAAAGCTCAGTAAATAAGGAGGAAAAATTATGGCAATTACAAAAGAAGAGGTTTTTCAGTTTTTTGACAATCTTACAATTTTAGAGCTTAGCGAGTTCATTAAAGAGTTTGAAGAAAGATACGGTGTAACAGCAGCTGCTCCTGTAGCAGTAGCTGCTGTGGCAGGTGCACCAGCAGCAGCTCAAGCTGCACCAGCCGCTGAAGAGAAAACAAGCTTTGATGTAATCTTAAAGGCAGCAGGAGACAAGAAAATTCAGGTTATTAAAGTGGTGAGAGAGCTAACAGGTCTTGGCCTTAAAGAGGCAAAAGATTTAGTTGATGGAGCTCCAAAACCAGTAAAAACAGGAGTATCAAAAGAAGAAGCAGAAACTATAAAATCCAAACTTGAGGCAGAGGGCGCCACAATAGAGATACAGTAAAAAAATAAATTAACAAATCTTTAGAGAGAAGGAGAACTATGATAAAGCCTTTAAGAGAAAGAAGAAACTTCGGAAAGGTACCTCCACTTGTGGAGGTGCCTTATCTTCTTGAATTTCAAAGGAAATCCTTTGATAAATTCCTTCAAAAAAATATTCATCCCGACGAAAGAATAGATGAAGGTCTTCAGGCTGCTTTAAAAAGTGTTTTTCCTATAAGTGATTACAATGGAACAACTACAATTGAGTTTCTTTCCTATTCGGTTGGTGAGCCTAAATTAACACCCCATGAGTGCATGGTAAAAGGGCTTACTTACTCGGTTCCTATAAAGATGAAGGTTCGACTTAACATTTGGGATAAGGACGAGGATGGAAAAAAATTTCTGAAAGAGTCCCGTGAACAGGAAGTTTTTCTTGGTGATCTTCCAATGATGACGGAAACTGGTAGTTTTATTATAAATGGGGTTGAAAGAGTAATTGTGAGTCAATTACATCGTTCTCCAGGTGTTTATTTTGCTCCTGATAAAAGTAAAAGTAGAATAAGTGGAAGATTTCTTTACTCAGCAAGAGTCATTCCAGTGAGAGGTTCATGGCTTGATTTTGAATTTGATTCAAAGGATCTCCTCTATGTGAGAATTGATAAAAGAAAAAAACTTCCTGCCACTATTGTTCTTAAGGCACTTGGATATACAAATGAGGATTTGCTGAAAATCTTTTATCCAATTGAAGAAATAAAAATAAAGGGTGAGAACAAATACACAAGGGTTATTACAGATGTTCTTGCTGGAGTAAGAACAAAGATGGATATTCTTACCCCTGACGGAAAAGATGTTATTGTTAAGGAAGGTAGCAAAATTACAAAGTATGCTCTTAAGAAAATGAAAGAGCTTGGAATCCGAGAGATTCCTATTCAAAAAAGTGAGATCATAGGCAGAATAACCCTTTCAGATATAGTTGATCCAGAGACCGGTGAAGTTATTGTTGATAGTAACAGAGAAATTAACGATGAAGCATTTTATCGAATCATTAATGCGAAAATAGATACCCTCAAGTTGCTTTTCATAGACAATGTAAACTATCTTCCATCACTAAGGGAAACCTTGCTCACTGATAAAGTAGAAAGCAAAAAGCATGCTTTAAGAGAGATATACAAAAAATTAAGACCTGGCGAACCTGCCACTGAAGAGGCAGCAGAAGAACTATTTTATGGACTCTTTTTTGATCCCAAGAGATATGATCTTTCGGCAGTAGGAAGACTTAAATTAAATCAAAAATTAGGATTAGATATTCCCATTGAGGTAAGAGTTCTCACTGATAAAGATATTATTGAGATTGTAAAATATTTACTAAATCTTCGCACAGGAAAAGGTGAAGTAGATGATATTGATCATTTAGGAAATAGAAGAGTAAGGGGTGTTGGTGAGTTACTGGAAAATCAGTTTAGAATCGGACTTGTAAGAATGGAGAGAGCCATAAAGGAGAAAATGACAATAACTGAAGTAGAAAATGCCATGCCCCATGATCTTATAAATACAAAGCCTGTCATGGCAGCAGTAAAAGAATTCTTTAGCTCAAGCCAGCTAAGTCAGTTCATGGATCAGACCAATCCATTAAGTGAAATTACACATAAGAGAAGACTCAGTGCTCTCGGACCTGGAGGATTAACAAGAGAGAGAGCAGGCTTTGAGGTTAGAGATGTTCATCCTACCCATTATGGTAGAATATGCCCTATTGAAACGCCAGAAGGTCCAAACATCGGACTTATAACCTCACTTGCCTCTTATGCTCGTATAAATGATTTTGGATTCATAGAGTCTCCCTATAGAAAAGTTGAAAACGGCAAGGTTTTAGATGAAGTACACTACCTTAGTGCACTTGAAAGTGAGAATTATGTTATTGCTGAAGCTACAACTCCTGTTGATGATAAAGGTAACCTAATCGGAGAGACTGTTTCAGCCCGTGTTAAAGGTGATTTTAAAATGGTTTCTCCTCAAGAAGTAGAATACATGGATGTATCACCTAAGCAGATTGTGAGTGTTTCTGCATCACTAATTCCCTTCCTCGAGAATGACGATGCTAACAGAGCCTTGATGGGATCTAACATGCAAAGACAGGCTGTGCCACTCATAAAGACAGAAGCACCAATTGTGGGTACAGGTATGGAGCTTTATGCAGCAAGAGATTCAGGATGGCTTGTTATAGCAAAAAGAGCAGGTATAGTTGAAAGTGTTGATTCTACAAGAATTGTAGTTAGGGTTACAGAGGAAGGTGGCGGAGTTGATATATATAATCTTGTAAAGTTCCATAAGAGCAATCAGGGAACATGCATGACTCAGAAGCCAATTGTTAAGGTTGGTACATCAGTAGAAAGGGGAACCATTCTTGCTGATGGTCCTAGCATGGACAATGGCGAGCTTGCCTTAGGAAGGAATGTTCTGGTTGCTTTTATGCCATGGGGAGGCTATAACTTTGAGGATGCTATTCTGATTAGTGAAAGACTTGTTAAAGAAGATGTTTACACATCCATTCATATAGATGAGTTTGAAGTAGAATGTAGAGATACAAAGCTTGGTCCAGAGGAGATTACAAGGGAAATTCCTAATGTAAACGAAGAGCTTCTTAAAAATCTCGATGAAGATGGCGTTATTAGAATTGGAGCAAAAGTAAAGGCAGGAGATATTCTTGTAGGTAAGGTTACTCCTAAGGGAGAAAGAGTGCTTACGCCTGAAGAAAAACTACTCTATGCCATATTTGGCGAAAAAGCAGAGGATGTGAAGGAAAGCTGTCTTTATGTGCCTCCAGGTATTGAAGGTGTAGTAATTGATGTGAAAATACTAACGAGAAAGGGTAAAGAAAAAAGCCGCAGAGCTAAGGCAATTGAGGAAGAAGAAATAAAGGCTATTGAGAGAGATAGAGAAGATGAAATCAGGATTTTAAAGGAATCAAAGGCAAGTAGAATAAGAAAAATTTTAAAGGGAAAGGTTGTTCTTGAAGATGTAAAGTATCGTGATAAAGTGCTCTGCCAAAAAGGTAAACCTCTTACAGATAAAGTGGTAAATCTCCTTGATGTAAATCAGCTTTTAAAGCTAAAAGTTGATGATCCAGAGGTAAAGGCAGAGGTAACAAGAATTAATAAAGAGGTAGAACAGAACATTAAGCAAATTTATGCAAAATATAACGAAAAAATAGAGAGGATTAAAAAGGGTGATGAACTTCCAGCAGGAGTTAATCAAATAGTTAAGGTCTATATAGCAATGAAGAGAAAGATCCAGGTTGGAGATAAGATGGCTGGAAGGCATGGAAACAAAGGTGTTGTATCAATGGTTTTACCTGAAGAGGACATGCCCTATCTTGAGGATGGAACGCCAGTTGATATTGTTCTTAATCCACTCGGAGTTCCCTCACGAATGAATGTGGGACAGATTTTAGAGACCCATTTGGGCCTTGCAGCAAAAGCCTTAGGAATATATGTAGCAAGCCCTGTTTTTGAAGGTGCAAGGGAGAATGAGATTAAGGAAATGTTCCGACAGGCTGGATATCCCCTTACAGGACAGGTAACTCTTTACGACGGAAGAACAGGTGAACCCTTTGAAAGGCCTGTAACTGTCGGATATATGTATATGTTGAAGCTACATCATCTTGTTTCAGATAAAATTCATGCTCGTTCAATAGGACCTTACTCGCTTGTTACCCAGCAACCGCTTGGTGGTAAAGCACAATTCGGAGGTCAGAGATTAGGAGAAATGGAGGTTTGGGCTTTAGAAGCCTATGGAGCAGCTTACACTCTACAGGAATTTTTAACAGTAAAGAGTGATGACATTGGCGGTAGAACAAAGATGTATGAAGCTATAGTAAAGGGACATCCAGTGCTTGAATCCAATGTTCCAGAGTCATTTAATGTTTTAGTAAAGGAACTCCAGAGCTTATGTCTGGATGTTGAGCTTCTGGAGAAAAAGAAGAAATTGGGGGGATAAACCTTGACAGAAGATATCTATTCATTGTTTCAAAAACCAAAAAACACAAGAGAGTTTGATGCTATAAGAATAAAATTGGCATCTCCTGAAAAGATTAGAGAGTGGTCTTACGGAGAAGTAAAGAAGCCTGAAACAATCAATTACAGAACATTTAAGCCTGAGCCTGAGGGGCTTTTCTGCGCAAAAATATTTGGTCCTATTAAGGATTGGGAATGCCTTTGCGGTAAATATAAGAGAATGAAGCACAAAGGCGTAATATGTGACAAGTGCGGAGTTGAGGTTATTCAGGCAAAGGTTAGAAGAGAGAGAATGGGACATATAGAGCTTGCTGCTCCTGTTGCCCATATTTGGTTTGTAAGGGGCGTGCCAAGTAAGATGGGACTAATCCTTGATCTTTCAGTAAGACAGCTTGAAAAAGTCATTTACTACGAAGATTACATTGTGATAGAGCCAGGAGATACCCCTTTAAAAGAAAAGGAGATTCTCACAGAAGAAGAATATAAAAAGAAAGTGGCTGATTATGGAAATAAATTTAAAGTTGGTATGGGAGCAGAGGCAATAAGAGAGCTTCTTAAGAAAATAGACCTTGATGCTCTTGCAAAAGAACTTAAGGAGAAAATAGATAGTGCCACTTCAGCAGGAATAAAGAGAAAATTAACAAAAAGGCTTAAAGTAGTAGAGGCCTTTAAAGCATCTGGTAATCGTCCTGAGTGGATGATTTTAGATATAATACCGGTTCTTCCACCAGAGCTAAGGCCTTTAGTACCTCTTGATGGCGGTAGATTTGCCTCTTCGGATTTAAATGATCTGTATCGAAGGGTAATTAACAGAAACAATCGACTCAAAAGGCTCATGGAACTAAAAGCACCAAGCGTTATTATAAGAAACGAAAAAAGAATGCTTCAGGAAGCAGTAGATACTCTTTTTGATAATACAAAGCGTTCAAAGGCGTTAAAAGCTGGAAGCAGAAGACCTCTTAAGTCTCTGAGCGACATGATAAAGGGAAAACAGGGTAGATTCAGGCAAAATCTTTTGGGTAAGAGAGTGGACTATTCAGGTAGATCTGTTATTGTCGTAGGTCCTGAACTTGATATGCATCAGTGTGGTCTTCCGAAAACAATGGCACTTGAACTATTTAAGCCTTTTGTTTTTAATAAACTTGAGGAAAAGGGCTATGCTACGACGATTAAACAGGCAAAAAGACTTGTAGAACAGGAGGGTCCTGAAGTATGGGATGCTCTTGAGGAAGTTATTCAGGAACATCCTGTGCTCTTGAACAGAGCTCCAACTCTTCACAGGCTCGGAATTCAAGCATTTGATCCAGTGCTGGTAGAAGGCAAGGCAATTAAGTTGCATCCTCTTGTTTGTACAGCCTTTAATGCAGACTTTGATGGTGACCAGATGGCTGTGCATATACCTCTTTCTTACGAGGCTCAGATTGAAGCAAGGGTTTTAATGATGTCTGTTGGAAATCTTCTATCTCCTGCAAACGGTAAGCCAATAGTGGTTCCCACACAGGATATGGTATTAGGAATATACTATCTTACAAAGATGAGAAAAAATGCGAAAGGAGCAGGTAAGGTTTTTTCAGACCCAGAAGAGGTGATTCTTGCCTATCAGAGTGGTGTTTTAGAGAAACACTCTCCAATTAAAGTAAAACTAAACGGTAAATTAGTTGAAACTACCACTGGACGCATGCTTTTTAGAGAGATTGTACCAGAAGGCGTTCCTTTTGAGATGATAAACAAAGAACTTACGAAAAAAGAATTAGGGAAGCTTATTGAATACATTCACAGCAATTATGGTAAGAGAGAAACAGTTCAATTCATGAATAATCTTGAAAAACTGGGGTTTGAAATAGCTACTCAGTCTGGAATTTCTATATGTATTAATGATATGCACATTCCTAAAAAGAAAGCTGAATTAATAAAGGAAGCAGAAGCTCAAGTTATGGAGGTTCAGAGACAGTATGCAGAAGGTTTGATAACACAGGGTGAAAGATACAACAAGGTAATCGACATTTGGGCAAATGTTACTGAGCGAGTTGCCGATGAAATGATGAAAGAACTTGGTGCAGAAGAAGGCAAGACTCTCTCTCCAGATGAGCTTGCAGAGAGGAGATCTTTCAACAGCATCTTTATGATGGCTGACTCTGGTGCCCGTGGTAGCATTGCTCAGATAAGACAGCTTGCTGGAATGAGAGGTTTGATGGCAAAGCCTTCAGGTGAGATTATCGAGACTCCAATAACTGCAAACTTTAGAGAGGGTTTGACTCCACTTCAATACTTCATCTCTACTCATGGTGCAAGAAAAGGATTGGCAGATACAGCATTAAAAACAGCTAATGCGGGTTATCTTACAAGAAGACTCGTAGATGTAGCTCAGGATATTATTCTTACAGAACAAGATTGTGGTACTAAAGATGGAATATATCTTACTGCACTCATTGAGGGTGGTGAGATAGTAATGCCCTTAGAAGAGAGAATATATGGAAGAACACTTGCTGAGGACCTAAAAGATACTCTTACAGGTGAGATAATTGCTAAAAGAAATACAGTAATAGATCAACCCCTTGCAAAAAAGATAGTAGATGCTGGAATAGATAGGGTAAAAATACGCTCTGTTCTTACATGTAGAACAAAATTTGGAGTATGTTCAAAATGTTACGGCATGGACCTCGCAAGAAGCGAGCCTGTTGAAATAGGAGAGGCAATAGGTGTAATTGCAGCGCAGTCTATTGGTGAGCCAGGCACACAGCTTACTATGAGAACATTCCACATAGGTGGTGCTGCAACTAAAATAGTAGAACAGGCAGTTCTTGAGGCAAAAAACACGGGAACAGTGCGGTTTAAAAACATTCATTATGTTGAAAGAAAGGACGGCTCTTTTGTTGTTTTAAACAGAAACGCAATGATTGCTATAACCGATGCCTCTGGTAGAGAAAGAGAAAAGTACAACCTCGTTTACGGTGCAAGGATAATTGTAAAAGAAGGTCAATTGATTGAAGCAGGTCAGAGGCTTGCAGAGTGGGATGCTTATACAACTCCGATTATTACAGAAATAGGCGGGAAAATAGCTCTTGGTGACATGATCGAAGGAGCTACCTTTAAAGAAGAAACGGATCCAACAACAGGACTTTCTCATAAGATAATTATTGATTATCCTGCTACATACAGGCCAAGAGTCACCATAAAGGATAAAGATGGTAAAACAGCAAAATTACCTAATGGTTCACCAGCAAGATATCTATTACCGGCAGGAGCAATACTTGTTGTTGACAGGGGAGATATTGTTGAGCCAGGTGATATCTTAGCAAAAATTCCGAGAGAGACCATAAAAACAAAGGACATTACCGGTGGTCTTCCAAGGGTTGCTGAGCTATTTGAGGCAAGAAGACCTAAGGAAGCTGCAATTGTCAGCGAGATTGATGGAATAGTGGAATTTAAGGGTAGTCAAAAGGGTTCAAGATTAATCGTAGTAAGAGGTGCAGACGAGACTAGAGAATATCAGATACCAAAGGGTAAGCATGTCATAGTACACGACGGAGATTGGGTTAAAGCAGGAGAACCTTTAATCGATGGTTCTATAAATCCACACAGCATCCTCGACATACTTGGTCCTACAGAGCTTCAAAGATATCTCGTGGATGAAATCCAGAAAGTTTATAGACTTCAGGGTGTTTCTATTCACGATAAACACATTGAGGTTATTGTAAGGCAAATGATGAAAAAGGTAAGGATAGAAGATCCAGGAGATACATCATTCCTTATTGGAGATGAAATTGACAGATTTACTTTTATGGAAGAAAATGAAAGAGTAATCTCTCGTGGTGGAAGACCTGCTCAAGCAAAGCCGCTTCTTCTTGGAATAACTAAGGCTGCCCTTTCGACTGAATCCTGGGTTTCAGCAGCATCCTTCCAGGAGACAACCAGAGTGCTCACTGATGCTGCAATTGAAGGCAGAATTGACGAACTAAGAGGATTAAAAGAGAATGTAATAATGGGAAGAATTATTCCAGCAGGAACAGGTTTTCCTGAATACAGAGATACCCTTATTCAGGGAGAGCTTTATAATATGCAAATAGAGCATGCGAAAGAAGAGCAAATTGAAGAAAATTGACGCTTAACAGAATACCACCTAAATTTTTAGCAGATGTAATGCTTGGAAGCCTGAGCCGATGGCTCAGGCTTTTTGGTTTTGACACCCTTTACAGAAATGATTTTAAAGATAGAGAGCTAATAAAAATCTCCTTACAAGAAGATAGAGTTTTGCTAACCCGTGATAGAGTGCTTGCAAGATGTAAAATCTTAAAAAAAGTCTTATTAATAACAGCCGAGGACCTAAAAGGACAGATAAAAGAAGTGCTTCTATCGATTGACCATATCACTGATTTTCTTCAACTTCCTCCTAGATGTCCTGTGTGTAATGGTCCTACAATAAATATTGACAAAACCGAAGTAATCGCCTCAGTGCCTGATTATATTGCTATTTCAAATGACGAATTTATAAAATGCAGCATCTGCCAAAAAATATACTGGTATGGTACTCATAAACAAAACATTGACCAAACAAAATTGAATATTTTAAAGTCACTCAAAATGGTTCAGGAATAAACTACTTACACTCTCCAATCCATTTACCAGTCATTTTTTGAACAATCTCCATGTTAGGATGTTTTATTTTCACAGTGCCATCAAAATTATCGCCTTTATAAGTAACTGTACCATCACTGATTATTGTTCCTTCAGGACTTTTGCACTCGATAACCCATGAAACAGTATCACCTTTTATCTCATTTTTTACTATTTGGCAACCTGTGCCTGCTTGGGCTTCCTGAGGGATTGCTTTTTCCTTAGTTATACATTGTGTAAAGGTCTGGGGTGGTAGCTGAAAAGGCATCTGCCCCTTTGACTCCATTGTTACTGTAATTTCCCACTTTCCTTCCTTTATGTTTGGTCCTGTAGGCTTCTGGCTACAGGCAAAAAGAAGTAAGGATAAGATACCTATAAAGGCTAATAATCTTTTAGACATTTTTTCCCTCCTTTTTAATGTTTAAAGAAAAGCCTCTCTGGAATGGAAAGAGAAGAGACACTATTCCTCAAACATTTTTTATTAAAGTCTATCAGTTTTACAATCGTTTGTCAACTTTTTTAGCATCTAACTGACAAACTCATAATATACGTCCTACTTACTACTCAGATTGACTTTATGATTGCTGTTACCTTACGATAAATTTTAGATTGTCTTTAGGAGGTACAGAATGAATGAACAAGAATTATTACGACTAATAAGTAGTCTAAGAGAGGATCTTAAATTAATCAAAGAGGAGATGGTTACCAAGAATGACCTGAAGTCCTTTGCCACGAAAGAGGACTTGAAGTCTTTTGCCACGAAGGAGGATTTGAAAGCTTTTGCCACGAAGGAGGAT
>CAKZQH010000105.1 GCA_937139565.1 uncultured Nitrospiraceae bacterium
GCTTTAAGAGGAGTAAAGACATTAGACTACATTAGGTGGGAAAGGAAAATATGAGTCTTTGAAATATTTAGTTTTTTGAATAAAATATACCCTAAATTGATGAAGTCGGGTTATACCATTCTATACCATTCCAAAAAACGGCGGTATTTTTTGTTTTGCTTTCTGATACCTTTTAGAAATTTCTCTCGTTACTGACTTTCTTTCATCGTTAACCCTTTTTTCTGCCTCCTTGAATGAGACTTTCATTCAATAGAGCTTATTAGATTTCGTTTAGATTTCTAATTGAGGCAACGATTCAATTTCATTTAGATTTTTGGTGAAGCAGTCAGAAAAATTGATTTTTTTCTATCCTATACTGTATAATGGGTTGACTATGAATCTGTTCAATAGCAAGGAACAAATAAAAAAAGTCATTGAAGCTCTTTTATTTGTCTCTGAAAAACCAATATCAATAAAAATTTTCCAAACTTTTTTTAATATCCCACTAAATAATCTTAAGGAGATACTTCTTGAACTAATTGAGGAGTATAGAGTAAAAAATGGGGGGATGTTAATAATCAAAATGGAAGATTCCTATCAAATGGTCACTAATCCTGAATGTGGTGAGTGGATAAAAATTTTTAAAAAATTTAATACGAACAATAAATTATCAGAACAGGCTCTTGAAACGCTTGCAATTATAGCTTATAAACAACCTATAACAAAGGCTGAAATAGAAAAAATAAGAGGAGTAAATTCTGACTATGCACTGAAAACTCTTATTGATAGAAAACTTGTAAAAATAGTAGGAAAAAAAGAAATACCTGGCAGGCCTTTTATTTATGGAACAACAAAAGAATTTTTAAAACTTTTTGGTATCTCAAGCTTAAAGGAACTGCCAGAATTATCTCAATTTAACAAAATCAATGTTGCTTAGGGAGGTGGATTATGATCAAGAAATTATACATTTTGTTTTTGATTTTCCTCTTTATACCTTGTATCAGCTTTGCTGAAACATATACAGTAAAAAAAGGTGATAATATATGGAGAATAGCAAAAAAATTCAATGTTTCAGTAAACGACATAAAGAAAGAAAATAATTTGAGGAATAACAATTTGCAGGTAGGAATGAAATTAGAAATTCCTACGAAAAACACAAAAACTGTTGCTAAAGGAAAGGAAACAAAAAATAAAAATTCCACTTCTGAAACTATTTATCACACTGTTAAAAAAGGTGAAAATTTGTTCAGAATAGCTCAAAAATACAACCTGTCAGTTGAAGAACTTAAGAGATTAAACAATTTAAGCAGTAATAAAATTAGTAAAGGTCAGAAATTAATTGTAAAAGCTCCTGTAAGACAGACTGAAAATATCTCAATCAGAGAAGACGAAAAAGTACCAATGCTTGCCACTGCAAAGGTTGATCCTGAAATGAAAATGGAAGAAATTGATGAGATAAAAAGTTCTGAGGATCTGTCGCAGATGAGTATAACAGATAGGTTATTGCTTTTTGCCAAAAAAATGCTTCATCTTCCATACAAATTTGGTGGAAATCAATTTACAGGTCTTGATTGCTCTTTCTTTGTAAAAAAGGTTTATTCAATGGTAGGTGTAAATCTTCCGAGAAGTGCAAGAGAACAGTTTACAGTTGGAATGCCTATATCAAAGGACGAACTTAAACCAGGTGACCTTGTGTTTTTTAGAACCTATGCGAAATTCCCATCTCATGTTGGTATTTATCTTGGAGACAATCTGTTCATTCATGCCTCAACAAGAGCCAAAAAAGTGACAATTGATAGCTTAGAGGCGCCCTATTACATTCAAAGGTTTATTGGAGCAAAGAGAATATTAGGAATAGACAAAGAGGAACTTCAAAAAGCTATTGAAGAGGTTAAAAACGCAGAAAGTTAATTCTGCTCGTAAATAATTTTTCCCATATCACGAATATTGTAACCGCCTAAATTTTTTACTGTTTCTCTGAAAGCCTCGTCTTCTCGTATTACCTTTAGTAGAGCTCTAATTATTTCCAATTCTAAAAATTCAATAGGTATTAGAAGATCATAGCGTTCTTCTGCTAAAGGTATAAAGTCAAGACCAAGTGCTTCCGCAGCGGCAAGGATTCCAAGTCCCACATCTGCTCTTCCTGTAAGTACTGCTGATGCAACTCCCATATGGGTATATTCATCTTTTTCGTAGCCCTTTATTTGAGCAGGATTTAAACCTAATTCTCTTAAATGTTTATCGAGAAGAAGCCTTGTGCCAGAGCCAGCCTGTCTATTAATGAAAAATACATCATCTCGCACTAAATCTTTAAAGCCTTCTATTTTCTTTGGATTACCCTTTCTTACAATAAAGCCCTGTATTCTATACACAAGATTAACCAACACCAATTTTTTTTCTGGCATTAACCTTTTTATAAAAGGCACATTGTACTGCCCTGTTTGTTCATCTAAAAGATGAGTTCCTGCTAAATGGGCTTCACCCTTTTTTATTGCCACAAGCCCGCCCATTGAACCTACATGTGCAGAAGAAAGAGTTACATGAGGGAAATTTTTTCTAAGGAAATTATATAAAACATCAAGGCTGTTGTCATGACTTCCAATACATACAACGGTGTTGTCAATTTCATCTTTTTTACGCCAAAGATAAACCTCAACAATAGAGCCTTGAGAAAACCCTTCGGAACCTCGAGGAATAACTATGTAGCCATCTGACCTTACAACGGACATTAGTAGACCTGCGCCTCTACCCATTGGTGTAACTATGTATTTTTCACCAACCTTTCCAACTTTAACCCTTACAAATTCATCAACACCTATAGGCGAAGAAATCTGTCGTGACAGAATACCACTTAATATTTCTTCTTGTGATGGAGAAACTCCGAGAAAAAGCTCTATTAAAGGTTTTGCAAAAAGATTAAAGCATAGGAAGGAAGATACAGGATAACCTGGAATACCTAAAACAGGCTTATTATTTATGAAGCCAGCAATAAATGGTTTTCCTGGTTTTATGGCAACACCATTTATTATAACTTCTCCAAGTTCACTTAATACTTTATAGGTAAAATCTTCTTTACCATATCCTGAACCAGCATTGATAATGATCATATGGCACTCTGATAAAGCCTTTGAGATGACTTCTTTTATGGAATGTTCATCATCTTTAGCAATGGGATAATTTTTAGCAATTCCTCCATGTTCTGTGATCAATGCTCCTAAAACAGCTGAATTATATTCAATTAATTGAGGGGGTTCTGGATTCTTGTCTTTTAGAGTATCTGCATCGATTAATTCTGAACCTGTTGGAATAATTCCGATTATGGGCTTTTTTCTTACCTCAACAGTTAAAACTCCACTTGCAAGCATTGCTCCTATATCAACGGCTCTAATTCTGTGACTTTCAGGAATAATGAGTTCTGTAGCTACAATATCCTCACCTATTGCTCTTACATCATTATATGGAGGCACTGATGCATAAATCTCTATATGACTATCTCTCAGGTTTACATCTTCCACAGGAATAACAGCATCAAATCCCTCTGGAAGAGGATCCCCTGTTTCTATCCAAACTGCATTCTCTCCTATTTTTAATCTAATAGGTTCTCTTTCAGTGGCAGTAAAGGTATCCTTTGCTTTTACAGCGTAACCATCCATTGCAGCAGCATGAAAATAGGGAGAGGAGAGTTTTGCAAAGACAGCCTTTGCACTCACTCTTCCGAGAGCCCCCTTCGTAGAAATCAACTCGCTTTCAATAGGGAGTTCAACCCTACCTTTAAATTCCTCAACAAGTTTACTCTTTGCTAAAGAAAGAGATAGTAATTCATGAAATATCTTTTTCTCAGCCATTACTCAATAATTCTCAGCCCTATATAATTTGGTGAACGCCTTATGAATCCCCTCTTTTGAGCAATTATATCAAGAGGAAGGCTAACAATATCAATTAAAAAAGGATTTTTATACTTAAAAAAGTGATTCTCACGAAAGCTTTTTACATAGGTACTACATTCAAGGCAATGCTCAATTCGAATCTCTTCATCATCAAGGAGCATCTCTATTCTATCAGGATTTCTATTAAAACAGTAAGGACAACCGATGCGATAAAAACTGCCTCCATGCTCACACATAGGGCATATGATTACTCTTTCGTTATTACCAGTAATCATTGAAATAGAGGAATCGGTACCGCAAATAGGACATTTACCAGTTTCCATAAAAGAAGCTTCCACACCATCTTTTCTAAGAAATACAAAAAAAGGCTTGCTAAGAATAAAAAACATTCGACTTATCTCTTCTTTAGACAAATCATCGGTTTGAATTTCCATTAAAAGCAAAGAAGAGGGAATTTTAACTGGATCAATGCCTGCGCGCAGAATCTCATCTTTCAAAAAAGATATGGAATCGTATGGAATGCTAAATAAAGATGAAAAATTCCTCAGGACTACATCAAAAAGGTCTGTTGAAGTATCTAAATTCAATCGCTCTTTTTCATTTTTACAAAATTCAACAAAATTTTTTACTTTATCGTAAAGCTCAAGGGGACTTTTAAGATGCGGCTTTTCTCTTATTACTTCTTCTACTTTCATAAATCCTCCTGTTTAATTTAAGGAACCTGCGTTGGTTTTATATTTAAATCTTCACCTGAGAGAGCCTCTACAAGAAATCTCTTTAATGCCCTCTTTTCATCTTCTGTTAAATTTAGGGGTTTAAGCACTTTATTGCCTTCACCTCCTCCTTTGTTAAAAAACTCTATAGCCTCATCTAAGCTCTTAAATATACCATTATGCATGTATGGTGCTGTTTTTGCAACTTCTCTCAGTGTAGGTGTTTTGAAAGCTTTGTAATCTTCTTTCTTTTTTGTCTTAAAATATCTTCCGAGGTCTTCTTTTATATTCCCGTAATCGGGATATTTGTTTATCTTCGCTACATATCGCCTAGTAACTATAAATTTATCCTCATTTGCATACTTTGGATTCTCTGGCACCATGAGAGCATGAAATTTATGGTCACTCAAGTAGGCTCCATAGTGACAGTCAATACATTTTGCCTTACCTGTAAATAGTTCAAGACCTCGCTTGGCTTCATCTGAAAGAACCGTTTTATCTCCCTTTAGATATCTATCAATTGGAGCATTTTTTGATACTAAGGTTCTTTCAAAAGCAGCAATGGCTTTTGCAATCAATTTTATATTTACATCCTCACCAAAAACTTTCTTAAAAGCATCCCTGTATTCAGGCACTATTCTAATTTCTTCTTCTACAAAATCAAGATTCTGATTCATCTCAAAAGGTGACATTATTGGGAACTCTGCCTGTTCTTCAAGAGATTTTGCTCTTCCATCCCAGAAAAGACTTTTTGCAAAGGCTGAATTTATAAGAGTTGGTGCATTTCTAAAATTCCTTGTAGTAGGATAACTGAGCGATATCTCTGCTCCATCTGTAAAAGCTTTCTCTGGATCATGACAACTTGCACAACTTGTAGTTCCATCCCCAGATAGTCTTCTATCAAAAAAAAGCTTTTTACCAAGCTCAACTTTTTCGGGTGTAGTTGGATTTTCCTTAGGAGAATCCACAGCAGGAAGAGGCTCAAGCTGTTTTTTCTTTTTAAAAGCAGACGCATTATCAATCGTGAAAATTAAAAAAATAAAGAGCAATATCAAAAGAGGAATTAGAAGACTACTTTTTCTCAACATTATTTAACTCTCTAATTATTATCTCCCGAAAATATTCATAATCTCTTACACCGAGCACTTTGATCCCGTTTATGTAAAAAGCAGGTGTTACATAAAGATCAAGCGCATTTACTAAAGCAAGATCCCTTTCAATAACTGCTGCACCTTCCTGATTGTCTATTGCCTTTATAAATCTCTCCACATCGAGATTTAATTCACTTGCATATTTTATAAGTGAGTCCCTATCTAAGGCAGGAGATTTACTAATCAACAATTCGTGCATTTCAACAAACTTTCCCTGCTTCCATGCCTCAACTGCTGCTTCTGCTGCAATTCTTGCATAATCCCTATATCTATAAGGGAAAAATTTAATCACAAGTTTTATCTTGCCTTCAAAATCCTTAACCAATTTTTCAATGGTCGGACCGACCTCAACACAATGAGGTCATTGATAGTCTATGAATTCAACGATTGTAACGGGTGCTTTCTCTGGTCCTACAAAAGGCGAACCATCTATAGGTATATTGTATCTTTTTTCTACTGCGTAAGATATGCAAACAAATGAAAAAATTAAAACCAAAACCAATCCTAAACTTTTCATAAATTCTCCTTGTTTTCAATGCCCCCTGCAGGGATCGAACCTGCGACACCAGGTTTAGGAAACCTGTGCTCTATCCTACTGAGCTAAGGGGGCTAAAAAAATTATATCAAAAACTACCGAATAAAATCCAAAAAAGCCGCATTAGATTATAGAAAATGTCTCCGAAATTAGATTGGTTAGATTAAAATAAAATGTCTCCCAAATGGTAAAATCCTTTCTTGTAAGGAATTTACAAGGAGGAAGAGGATGATAGCGGGGTGAGATAGAACTTTTAATAGGCAACTTAAGAAGTACCTAAAAGGTAGCAATAAGGAGAAGGGAAAGATTATTTTATTACTGCATATTGAGAGTTGACGGTTTTTAAAGAGAGAATATTCACAGTGAGGTTATCCTATTATCAGACCCAATTATTTTGACAGCATAATACTTTTTATTAACATTAACAAAAAATTCACAATTCTTATGGATTTAGTTTATATAATATTATTTCAGAAGAAAATCTTAAAAATGATTAGTATATTAAATATAGTTGATTTTCTTATTTATTTTAAATTACAACAAAAGTTAAACTATCTAAATAAAATGACATTTATTGAAAATAATTTTCGTCCATTTGTCAGTGATTTTCAAAATTACAGTGCGAAGTGTGAGGTAAAATGATATATCCTCTGCTTCTACTGTTTTCTTTTCTCTACCTCCTTTCATCATCAAAAGTTTTAAACTCAGGAGATGCAGGAGAATTTGTTGTCTCCTCTCTGACACTTGGTATTGCCCATCCCTCGGGGTATCCCCTTTATGTTGAAATTTTAAAACTGTTTAGCTTTCTTCCTATAGGGAATCTCTCATTCAGAATGGTTCTTGCCTCTGTAGTTTTTTCCATTTTATCGCTTTTTTTAGTTTATCTAGTCTCTATAAAAATAACAAAAGACAAATGGTGTGGTCTTTTTATAGTAACTTTACTTGCTGTATCCTACTCATTCTGGGGGCAGTCTGTGGTAATGAAGTTTTATCCTCTCAATTTATTTTTGATACTAATAGTAATCTACTATGTAGTAAAAACCATAATTGATGGATATGAAAGGAAATATCAATTTATCATAAGCCTCATTCTTGGTCTTACCCTCTCCAATCATCACACAGGTTTTATGATTGCCCTTCCTTTGCTTGTACTCTCTCTTTTTTATTGGAGGGATGTATTGAGGAATCTGCCTTTAAGTTTCCTTTTCTTCATCGCTGGCTTTTTAGTAAATCTTCACATGCTTATTCGAGGACAAAAGGGATTTGCTATGAATAATGTCTTTGATTTAGAGAGCTTTTTATTTGTTTTTTTAAGAAAAACCTATGAAAAAGGCTCATCCCCAGAGATTGCAAAAAATTTAACAGTAGGTATAGAAGGTTACTGGTATGCATTTAAGAATATAGCTATAATTCTTTATAATAACTTTCCACTCTATACATTCCCTTTGTTTCTTTTAGGTCTCTGGTTTTGTTTTAGGTTTTCAAAGAAGCTTTTTATTTTTCTGCTTTCCTGTTTCGTTACTTACTCGTTTTTACTTGCTAAACTTGTATTTTCCCAGTCTCTTATGAATGCAGATGCATGGTATATAGGTGCCCACCAGTATTTTCTTCCCATGCTTGCACTATTTGCGATATTTACTGGATTTGGGTTCTTATTTATATTGAAACCCATTTATGGCAGTTCAATGAAGCTTGTAAAAATCTTGATACCCATTTCTGCCATTTTTATAATCAGTCTAGGCATATTTGAAAGGCTCATTGACCAAAACTTTAATAGAAACTATATTCCCCACATAGTCAATAAAACAATTATCTCATCTTTACCAATCGGAAGTGTTTATCTCACCTTTGGAGACAATCATACCTTTCAAGCATGGTATTTCCCTAAAATAGAAATAGAAATCTACTAAAATAGAGAGGCTCCTTTGTGTATAATAGTTTATATGGAAACAACAAAAT
>CAKZQH010000106.1 GCA_937139565.1 uncultured Nitrospiraceae bacterium
CGAAAATAAACAATTATATTTGCCTATATTTCTTAAAATTCCCAAGATTTTTTATTACATAGAGAGATTTGCTTACAGGCAAATTTAATTGCAGTAACTTTTTTGAGCTTTCATGATTACCTTACGATTTTTTCATCACAGGGTCTTTACTTTTCAGTTCATTCCCAGCATAACGATGAATTTCCCTTCATTAATTAAGAGCTTAGCGAAACAATCTTCTAACCGCAGGTCTTCGATAAAGGCTGCTTTGGGACATCGAGTTTCTCGAAGTGACATAGAGGGAGGAGACTGCCACGGCCACTTCGTGGCCTCGCAGTGACAACTTGGAAGGTCATTGCTCCCTTTCCTGTAATTTCGAGGAGCGTAAGCGACGAAGGGATCTCTTAATCACAAGCTTTACTTAAAGACTGATTCGCCTCATTGAGTGTTTTGCAGTGACTTCTCCTTACAGTCATTGCGAGCGTAGCCAAGCAATCTCCATCTGGTTCACACTTAATTGCTCGAGCCTTTTTTACCACCATGAAGAATTCCTGAAATGCTATTTAAAATCCTCTGCGTTTAGTCACGGATTTTTTAATCAAAATTATGGTCATGTTTTTAAACTCATTTAACCCCAATTTTAGATTTTCAGGCCTCTTAATTTTGAATGGTAATTTTTATTAGATTGCTCTTAAGGGTTTTTCATTGTAAAATATTATAAAAACCTAAAACAGGAGGTATTGATGGATTGTAAAATCGAAAGAAACAAAAAAATTTGTACCTGTAGTTATGAACCCTGTGAAAAAAAGGGAATTTGCTGTGACTGTTTGCATTATCATAGAAAAAGAGGCGAGCTTCCTGCTTGCTACTTTACACCTGAGGTAGAGGCAACCTATGATAGAAGCATAAAAAGATTTATTCAGATGAAGGCAGGTAAATAGTAATATCTTCGACCTGAATGTCTCTGGCACTACGAATTTGCTTAGACAGTTCAACTCTTGCAATTTTTATACCTGCATTCTTTGCATATGTTCTTGAGGTAAAAATTGTAAGTCCTTTGCCAGAATAGATTATTTTACCAGCAAGGTATGGGTCATGACCTCTGATGAGGCAGGTTGCATTATTTGATTCTAAAAACTCTGTAAGCTTGCTCTCTGTAAACTTTGGAATTCCAAATCCTCTAAACATTGGTGAAACTTCTGCATCAGCCCATAGAATGTCTATTATCAAATCCCTCCTTGATTTATCATCTACACTCTGACCGTTTAATGGAAAGCCAGCATGGGAGGCAATAATTCCATTTGATGTCCTGACCATCAGCGGCATTTCTTTGAATACCTCGGTAGCAGCACTGTGAATTTGTCTGCCAAATAAACCAAATATATCTATGAGCTCTTTATCAAATTCGTAAGGATAACAAAATACACTATAGTGAGCCTCATGATTTCCTTTTAGCAGCACTAACCTTTCAGGAAAATTTATTTTTAGAAGACAAAGATAGAGTAAGTTATAAAAGGAACCTTCTCTTTCAGGTTCTCTATCAATGTAATCTCCAAGAAAAATAAGATAATCATCTGGATGTTTGATAAACCTGGTAACCACATATTTAGTTGTTGAAAAATCACCATGCGTATCACCAATAAAAATCACCTTGCCTTTTTTCATTTCAAGATGAACAAAAGGAGGGTCTTTTTCTAAAACAGATTTTGTTAAATGGAAAATTTCTATAATTTCATCAGGAGTAAAATCATAAACTAAATCTGGCTTATATAGAACCTCCGAGTGCATCTATTAACTCCCTGTGATTGCCATCAGAAACTACAGCTTTTATAAAGGAAATAGCATCATGAGTTCCGATTGCTTTTAAAGCTTTAATTATAGCTATCCTTACAGCAAGACTCCTTTCGGTGTTAAATGCTTCAATTAAATATTTTGCTGACTCTGGCATTTTAAGTCTTTCTAATGACCTTGCTGTTGCTTCTCTAACTAACACTTCCGGATCTTTTAAACCTTCTTTGAGAATTTCCATAAGTCTTCTGCCAGGAGAGAAATCTCCCAAAGCTTCTGCTACATAGGATTTAAGCGATGGACACTCATGATGAAAAAAATGATCCTGAAACATGTTAAGTAAAGCATCCTCTGCCTGAGGAGTTTTTAAATGACCGAGCATTCTAATTGCTCTTATTCTGTATCTCCAGTCATATCCTCTTGCATCTGCAAGGCTTACAACCACAGAAAATTTCTCAGGTACCTTAAATTGATTTAAGAAATGAGGATCAGTAATTTTTTCTCTCCAATTAGGAATATCGAGCTCTTTGAGAAGGTCATTAATAGTATAACCATAGGCACTGCTAATTAAAAAGGAATAGAGAATGCAACACATAATTAAAATTTTCTTCATATAGCCCCCTTATAAAAGAGATTAAAAATTAAACTATTTTTTATAACCCAAATCCAGCTATAAGTACTGCATAAGAAATTATACATGATATTGAGGGCATAAGAGAATGAATTTTTCAGTAACCGATGATCTATTTATCGAAAATAGGCCACACTAAAGACGGTTCAATCATCACTCGACTTCATCCCTAGAAACTTAAAAACATTTGTAAATCAATGATTTATCACCTACAGATCATTATACACGCCCTCTAAACTATATTTAAATTATCCGATTTCTCTCTAACTGTATCTATTTCCCTCCTACTATAAGTGACCTCGCAGTTACTTTTTTTCATTGCGAGCAAAGCGAAGGAATCTCAATACGATTCCCAATTAGATTCCTCGCTTCTTTCGGAATGATAGCGAAGGAGTCCCTGCGAATTTTTTATGTCATTACGAGGAGCATGAGCGACGAAGCAATCTCTTTGTTTAATATGACTTGAGACTGCTTCGGCCTCTACTATGCCTCGCAGTGACTGAGGGAAAGTAGTCATAGCGAGGAGTTAGATTCCTCGTTTCGCTTGGAATAGGCTCCGCAATTTCTTCTTTTTAAACGATCTAAGAGACTGCTTCGGGACATCGAGTCCCTCGCAGTGACAAAGAGAAGTGTCATTGCGAGGCCTTTCTTTTCTGTCATTGCGAGAAGCGTAAGCGACGAAGGGATCTCATTCCGTTGGTCTTTGAGACTACTTCGACCACTTCGTGATCTCACAGTGACAAAAATGCGTATGCTAAGTTCTCAGAGATCTCCTTCCTGCTATTTTTCACTCCATTATAAATCACCCTCTCCTTTACCAGTCTCCATATATCCATGTCATTTGTTGACCGTGATACCTTCATAGCAGAAAGATGATACGCAGAATACAATGGATTAAAGGTAGAATCAAAGGAGAGAGGATTAATTTTTTGATTTGCGTTTTATCAGTAAAAGATTTTTAATATTGGCAAACAAAGTAAGAGAAAAATGGGCTTTGAAAAGTGTAAAAGTTATTAGATATATTAGGTGGTGATGAAGATATAACTCTTCAGAAATATTTAGTTTTTTGAACAAAATGTGTCTTCATTTGATTAAGTCGGGTGAGACAGGGACCTACGGAGTAGAAAAAAGGACACAGTGAAGGCGTGTGGAAAATGTGATACTATATGTTTATGGAGTTTCGTTCAGCTTACTTGAAATTGAAGGATGAAGATTTTAGGGAAAGAATTAGCAAAGCCTTTGAAATATTAAAGAATTGCAGCCTTTGCCCAAGACAATGCCATGTAGATAGAACGGCAAAACAAAAGGGCTTTTGCAAAGTTCTTCTTAATCCTTTTGTATCAAGCTTTGGACCACATTTTGGAGAGGAGGCTCCACTTGTGGGAAAGCATGGCTCTGGTACTATTTTCTTTGGATACTGCAATCTCGGCTGTATCTATTGTCAGAATTACTCTATAAGCCATCTGGGAGAGGGTGAGGAGATTTCCTATGAGGACCTTGCAGGAATGATGATTTATCTTCAGAGCGTAGGATGCCATAACATAAATCTTGTCACACCTACCCATCAGGTTCCCCAAATACTGAAGGCCCTCTATATTGCAAGGGAGGAAGGTCTTTACATTCCGATTGTGTATAATTGTGGAGGATATGAAAGCGTTCAAACCTTAAGGCTTCTTGATGGAGTAGTTGATATTTATATGCCAGATTTTAAATATGCCAATGACGAATATGCGGAAAAATATTCAAAGGCAAAAAACTACGTATCCTCTGTAAAGGATGCTCTTAAGGAGATGCATAGGCAGGTGGGTGATTTGATATTGAATGATTACGGCATTGCTCTTCGAGGTTTGCTTGTAAGACATCTTGTCCTGCCAAATAAAATTTCAGGCACTGAAGAGGTTGTTCGTTTTATTGCAGAGGAGATTTCAAAGAATACATATATAAACATTATGAATCAGTACAGACCCTGCTATCATGCCTATCAGTTTGAAGAGTTAAATAGAAGAATTACAAGAGCAGAGTTCGAAGAGGCAGTTGAGATTGCTTTAAAAGCAGGATTAAAGAGAATAGATTCCCTTCTTTATTCAAAAGGTTTTCTCTTTTAAAGATAAATTATCTCTTCCTTAAGTGTTTCAAGATTAAGAATTATGAAAGACGGCTTACCATAAAGCCATCCGCAGGCCTCGCCGGGATTTAAAATTAGCGAGTCTTCAATCCTTCTGATGTCTATTTCGTGCATGTGTCCATAAACGATTACATGAAATTTTTTAGAGAGTGCGAGCTCTTCGAGCAATTGGGGTTCGTGCATGAGAGCAATTTTTCTTCCGCCGATTTCAAGTGAGCGGATACCTTTTTCAATTCGATGACCATACATTTTTTTAAGAAGCACTCGGTCTCCGTCATTGTTACCGAACACTCCGAAGATTTCTCCGTCAAAATTTTTAAAGGCCCGCCATGTAAAGGGAGATACAAAGTCACCTGCGTGAAGAATGGTATTTATCTGCCTTTCCTTTAGCATACTCAAGATTTTTCTTATGTTTGCCATATGGTCATGAGTATCAGAAATAATTCCTATTTCCATTTGTATCCTCCAATTTTATATAGATTTCTCCAAAGTTTTTTTCTTGATAGGCTTTTACAACCTTGAGTTTAAGAAGTTCGAGCAAGGCAAGGAAAGTGACTATTATCTCAATTTTTGATATTTTATCAATTGGATGAGATTGGAAGAGTTCTTCAAAGAGGATTGCTTTTCTTTGTTTTAAAAATTCGAGAATACTTTCAATTTTATCTTCAACCCTTATTGTTTCCTTAGGTAAGTGAATCTTTGGTTGAGGCTTGTTAAGAAGCCTTTTAAGGGCTGTGAGAAGGTCAAAGATATTAATCTCTGTTACAAGTAATTCTTCATCATCGTTAATTTTTCTCGAATAGGCATTTGACCACTTTTCGTATCTTTCTTTAAGAAACTGGGAAGTTTGTCGAAACTTTTCATATTCTAACAGTTGCTCCACAAGTTCCTGTCTTGGGTCTTCCTCAATCTGTTCCTCTTCTTTTTTGGGCAAAAGCATGCGAGACTTTATATAAATCAAGGTAGCTGCCATGAGAAGAAACTCTGATGCTATTTCCAAGTCAAGCTCTCTCATCAATTCGATGTATTCAAGATACTGCTTAGTAATAAGTGCGATTGGAATGTCGTAAATGTCTATTTTATTTTGCCTTATTAGGTGTAAAAGTAAATCAAGGGGACCTTCAAAAAGGGGTAAAGCAATTTTAATAGTCATGATTTATTTTATCACATCACAGGGATAACAATTTGCCGATTGATAATTCTTTTCTTCACTGATAAGATTTGTTTTTTGTGAGTTTTATCCTCATTATTGATTTGAAAAAATTAAAGAACCTTGACTTTGTCAATAATAGAAGTCCCATCCCTGTCATTTCGAGCAGCGTAAGTAAGAAGTAACAATCTATTTCTTAAAGTTTAGAAATAATCTTGGCTTTCTCATATGGAAGAGTGGAATTAGAGTGTCTTGAGAGGATATGTTTTTGCGATTAATTTTCTTAAGGATGGTATAAACTTGAGATTTTTTATTCAAGATTGATACTATAAAAAGATTCAAATATTTAAGGAGGTGAATTATGAATTTGTCTAATTTAATACCAAATGCCTATGCAATGGGACAGCCACCACAGGGAGGAGCACAGGGAGATCCTATAATGAGTCTTATTGCAAGCTTGCTTCCATTGTTTTTAATCATTGTGATTTTTTATTTTCTTCTTATTAGGCCTCAGCAGAAAAGAGCCAAAGAACACAGACAAATGCTTGAAAATCTAAAAAGAGGAGATAAGGTTATAACCGTAGGTGGTGTATATGGAGTCGTCGAGAGTGTAGGTCCTAATACAGTGGTTTTAAAAATTGCAGAAAATGTAAAAGTAAAATTCTCAAAACAATCTATTGCTGCCTTAAGACCTGCAACTGACGAGGATTAATAAAGCCCTATGAGAAAAGGCATATACTTTAGAATTGGGCTAATCATAAGCACAGTTATTCTTGCAGTCATCTTTTTTTTGCCAAACACTCCTTTGTTCAATTATATGCCTGATTGGTGGAAGAAAAATCTTCCTAACAAAGGAGTTGTTCTTGGTCTTGACCTTAGAGGAGGCTCTCATCTAATCTTCGAAGTGGATTTAAAAAGAGCAAGACAGATAACTATTGAACGAATAGGTCTTCATCTTCAGAGTCTTCTGGAAAAGAAAAACTTTAAGCCTTCTGTAAAGGTTGAGGGAGAGAGAATTTTCATTCAGCCCGTAAGTGATGAAGTGAAAAGGCTTGTGAGAGAAAATTACCCAGATCTTAATCTTACTGAACAGGGGCAAAATATAGTGGGTGAACTTCCAGAGTCAGCCTTTAAGAGGGTTGAAACTACCTCAGTTGATCAGGCCATAGAGGTAATTCGAAATAGAATTGACCAGCTTGGGGTAGCTGAGCCAGTAATTCATAAGCAAGGTGAAAACGAGATAGTAGTTCAACTTCCAGGGGTAAAAGACCCGAAAAAGGCTCTGGAAATAATTGGAAAAACTGCTCAGCTTGAATTCAAGCTTCTTGACGAAGAGACAACTCTCTGGAGAGAGCTTCCATCGCTTATAAAGCAGGGTGAGGAGGAGGCTTTTTTAAATCAATGGAAAGCAAAACTCTCAGAAAATAATGAAATAGTCTTCCAAAAAATTATTAACAAAGACACAGGAGTAATTTACAAGAGACCTTATATTGTTAAAAAAGAAGTTCTTCTTACTGGAGACCTTCTTGCAGAAGCCCATGTGAGCATTGATCAAAGGTTTAATGAGCCCTATGTTTCTCTCCGATTTAACGATGCAGGTGCAAAAATTTTTGAGGAGATTACCGCTAAATATGTGAAAAGAAGGCTTGCAATAATTCTTGATGGCAATCTCTATTCTGCACCGGTTATACAGGAGAGAATTGAAGGAGGAAATGCTCAAATTTCAGGTAGTTTTACTCTCGAAGAAGCAAAGGATCTAGCCATTGTGCTTAGAGCTGGTGCGCTTCCAGCACCGGTGAAGCTTATTCAAAATGTCACAGTTGGACCAACATTGGGTAAAGATTCAATTGAAGCAGGTAAAATGGCTGTGATTATAGCATCAATTCTTGTGGTTTTATTTATGATTGTTTATTATCGTTTAAGTGGATTGATTGCTGATTTTGCCCTGATACTGAATATTCTTCTTCTTATTGGAGCTCTTGCTGCTCTTAATGCAACTCTTACTCTTCCTGGTATTGCAGGAATAGCTCTTGCTGTTGGAATGGCAGTGGATTCAAATATTCTTATGTTTGAAAGAATTAGAGAGGAAATTAGACTTGGCAAAACTCCAAAGGCTGCAATTGAGTCTGGATATAAAAAGGCTTTCTGGACTATATTTGACTCCCATGTTACAACCCTTATTACAGCAGCTGTTTTGTTTCATTTTGGTTCTGGCCCTATCAAGGGATTTGCTGTAACACTCTCTTTGGGAGTTGCAATAAATCTCTTTACGGCATTAATTGGAACAAAGACAGTTTTTGACTTTATATACATTGGAAAGGAGCGTAAGAGCCTGAGCATATGATACAGATACTTGGCAAAACTAATATTGATTTCTTAGGTAAAAAATATTATACCCTTGGGCTTTCTTTCTTGATATTTCTTCTTGGAATTTTTGCAATCTTTCAGATTAATGCTGGTAATGCTAATTTAGGTGTTGACTTTGCGGGTGGATTGAGCCTGCAGGTAAGATTTTCTCAGCCAGTAAGTTTGACAGAAGTGAGAGAGGTTTTGGATAAATCGGGAGTTAAAGATGCAGATATTCAGGAATTACCAACAGAAAAAAAGATATTAATTAAATTAAAAAAACAGCAGGAAGGTGCTCAGGATATAATTGAAAAATCACTTAAAGAAAATCTTGCCGCTAAGGAACCGATAATCGAATCAATAACTGAAATAGGACCTAAAATAGGAGAAAGAACAAAAAGAGATGCTATTCTTGCAATTTTAGCTGCCACAGTAGGAATTCTAATTTACATAGCAGTAAGATTTAGATTCCACTTTTCCATTGGTGCAACTGTTGCTACCTTTCATGATGTTATGGCTGTGCTTGCAATTTTTTATCTTCTTGACAAAGAGATAAATCTCATATTTATAAGTGCGCTTCTTACAATAGCAGGATATTCATTGACTGACACAGTTGTGGTTTTTGACCGAATTAGAGAAAACATTGGTAAGGTTGCAAAAGGTGCCATGACTCTTGAGGCTTTAATGAATAAAAGTATCAATGAAGTGCTATCAAGAACAATTGTAACATCACTTACTACTTTAATGGCTGCCTTTGCATTGTTTTTCTTTGGTGGCGAGGTTTTACACGATTTTGCATTTGCAATGATACTAGGAATTGTAATTGGTACCTATTCATCCATTTTTATAGCAAGTCCTGTGGTATTACTTCTTGGTAAAAACTCTCTTTTAAAGAAGTAAGATGCAATATTCCGAATGGGTTGTAACAAAAACAAATCATGAATACCTAACCTATTTATCTCGCTCACTTAATATTAGTCTGCCCACCGCACAGGTTCTTGTTTCAAGAGGTTTGAAAGATATCGATGAAATCCAAGCTTTTTTAAATCCAAATATGGAAAGGCTTGATCCCTTTGAAATATCTGGAGTTAGAGAAGCTGTTCAAATTATAAATGAAACAATAAAATCAGGAAAAAGAATTCTTATAAACGGTGATTATGATGCTGATGGCTTAACATCTACTGCAATATTGTATGATCTCTTAGAGAAAAAAGGAGCAAATGTCTTCTACCATATCCCTCACAGGATTCATCATGGCTATGGTTTAAGTATTTGGAGTATTGAAGAGGCAAAAAATATAGGAGCAAGTCTTATCATAACCGTTGATTGTGGGATAAGAGATTTCGAAACAGTAGAATATGCAAAAAAAGAGGGAATCGGAGTAATTATTACAGACCATCATGAGCCATTACGATTAGAGGATAAGGCTATTTTACCTGATGCACTGGCAGTAATAAATCCTAAGATTGATGATAAAATTGAATATAAAGCTCTTGCTGGGGTGGGTGTTGCTTTTATGCTTGCAATGGCCCTGGATAGAGAAGATTCAATCAAATATCTTGACCTTGTTACTCTCGGAACTTATGCAGATATGGTTCCTCTTACCTATGCAAACAGAATATTGATAAAAAATGGATGGGAACTGATAGAGTCTCCTTCAAGAACATCTTTGAGAATATTAAAAAATCTCTCGGGAGTAAATTCAAACTCTCTTAAAGGATTTCATTTAAGTTTTTGTCTTATTCCAAGAATAAATGCACCAGGAAGAGTAGATCATGCAAAGAATGTGGTAAGATTTTTAATATCTGAGGATGAGCATGAGCTTGAAACATTAAGTCAATGGTTGAATCAGATAAATTCGTTAAGGCAGAAAACAGAAGAAAAAATTCTTGCAGAGGTTGAGGAGAGATTGGAAAGAGAATTTAATGATGATCCGGTAATTGTAATGTGGGGTGAATGGCATCCAGGAGTGGTTGGTACAGTGGCAAGTAAACTTGTTGATAAGTTCAACAGGCCTGCCTTTGTTTTCTCTCTTCAAGGCGAAAAGGCAAAGGGTTCTGCGAGAAGTCCAGCTGGTGTTGATCTCCAGGAGTTTCTCAACAATTGCCGAGATTTGCTTTTAAGATTCGGAGGTCATAAACAGGCAGCAGGAATGACTCTGTTAAAGGCAAATCTTTTAGCATTTAAGGATAGACTTTGCAGTATTGCCGATGATAGGATTGGAGAGGTTAAAAATGTGCTTTATTTAGATGCTGCTGTAAATCTCGGTGAGATTACAGAACAGGTAGCAGAGGAGATAAACCTTCTTGAACCCTTTGGAGAAGGTAATAGAGAACCTCTTTTTGGTGCAAAGGAATTGACGGTGGTAAATTTGAGAAAAGTGGGGAATAATCACTTGAAAATGTTTTTAAGGCAAAATGGAACCAATCTTTCTGCAATAGGTTTTGACATGGGAAAAGAAAATATACTTGAGGGATCCCTTATAGATGCAGCCTTTACTCCTACAATTAATCAATGGGAAGGTATGAGGAGTCTTCAGTTGCAAATTAAAGCAATAAGAAGAGCTCAAAGATGAGAATTACGGTTGTTGATTTATTTGAGAAAAAAAAAGAGAAACGCAAAATTACAATGCTTACAGCCTATGACTATCCTTTTGCTAGTCTTGTGGAAGAGGCAGGCTTAGATATGATTCTTGTTGGAGACTCTCTTTCAATGGTTGTTCAAGGAAATGAAACCACTCTTCCTGTAACAATGGAAGAGATGATTTATCATACAAAGATTGTAGTTAAAGCGACAAAGAGAGTAATGGTTGTGGCTGATATGCCTTTTATGTCCTATCAGGTGAGTGTAGAGGAGGCTATAAGAAATGCAGGCAGGCTCGTAAAAGAAGGTGGTGCCCAAGCAGTTAAGCTTGAGGGAGGAAGGGAGATTATTAATCATGTTAAAGGTATTACAGAAGCTGAAATACCTGTTATAGGCCATCTTGGTCTTACTCCTCAAGCTGTGCTTAGAATGGGAGGATATAAACTACAGGGTAAGGTTCCTGAGCAGGCAAAAAGAATTAAAGAGGATGCTTTAAGGTTACAGGATGCAGGTGCAGTTGCAATTGTGCTTGAAGTAATTCCTGCAGAGCTTGCAAAAGAGATAACAGAAAACCTTGAAATTCCTACTATAGGAATTGGAGCTGGACCACACTGTGATGGACAAGTTTTGGTTATTCACGATTTGCTTGGTCTATTTGAAAGATTTACTCCAAAATTTGTAAAGAAATATACCAACTTAAGAGAGGAAGCACTTTTGGCAATTAGAAAATATAAAGAAGAAGTGGAAAGTGGAAAATTCCCAGACGAGACACACTCATTTTAGGGAGGAGGAAATGTTATCACCTGATAAACAATTTGAAATCATAAAAAGAGGAACAGTTGAGATAATTCTTGAGGATGACCTTAAGAGAAAACTTGAATACTCTTATAAAGAAAAAAAACCGCTGAAAGTGAAAGTTGGCTTTGATCCCACGGCTCCAGATATTCATCTTGGACATACGGTTTTGCTTGAAAAAATGAGGCAGTTTCAGGAATTAGGTCATGAAGTAATATTTCTAATTGGTGATTTTACAGGTATGATAGGTGATCCTTCAGGTAAAACAGAGACCAGAAAGCCTCTTACAAGAGAAGAAGTGTTGAAAAATGCAGAAACCTATAAAGAGCAGGTTTTTAAAATATTAGACCCAGAAAAAACGGTTATTACCTTTAATAGCCAATGGTTTAATTCGATGAGTGCACTTGATATGTGTAGACTAGCAGGCTCTGAAACAGTTGCAAGAATGCTTGAGAGAGAAGATTTTAAAAAGCGATTTAACGAGGGTAGACCGATTACAATCCTTGAATTTCTCTATCCTCTCCTTCAGGCCTATGACTCGGTTTATTTAAAAGCCGATATTGAACTAGGAGGAACAGATCAGAAGTTTAATCTCCTTATGGGCAGGCAGCTGATGAAGCAACATGGAATGCAGGAACAGGTTGTAATAATGATGCCGCTTTTAGAAGGTCTTGACGGTGTTCAAAAAATGTCAAAAAGTCTGGGTAATTACATTGGAATAAACGAACCTGCCAATGACATATTTGGTAAAATCATGTCCATTAACGATGAGTTGATGATAAAGTATTATGAACTTTTAAGTCACATATCGCTTGAGCAGTTTAATCTCCTTAAAGAAGGCATAAAAAACGGAAGCATTAATCCTCGAGATGCAAAAGAAGCCCTTGCGATGGAAATTGTTGAGAGATATCATGGAAGACAAGAAGCAGAAAGAGCAAGGGAGAATTTTGAAAGAATTTTCAGAAAAAGAGATATTCCTGATGATATTCAAACAATTGAAATAGAAGAAGAACAAGAGGGTGTATGGCTTCCAAAAATTCTTAAAGAACAAGGGCTTGTAAAGAGTACCTCTGAGGCAATAAGATTAATCAAGCAGGGTGGTATAAAACTCAATAATGAAACAGTTTCTGACAGCGACAAAAAACTTACGAAGGGCGAATATCTTTTAAAGATTGGGAAGAGAAAATTTTTGCGGGTAAAGATTGTTTAAAAAAAACAAGGAGGCGTTAAAGCCTCCTTTCATTTTGTTGGTTTTGGTTAAAAATTCTATCGAACTATATTCATCAACTCATTTAACATGTTATCTGTGGTTGTTATAACTCTCACATTTGCCTGATATCCCCTCTGAGCTGCAATCATTCGGACAAACTCTTCTGCAAGATCAACATTACTTGCCTCCAGTGAATTTGCATAAACCTCACCCATTCCTACAGTTCCAGGAGCTCCATAGGTTGGTCCACCTGAAGAATAGGACTCAAGATAAAGATTCTTTCCTGCTTTCATAAGATTATGTGCTGCAACAAATTTAGCAAGGACAACTTGGGCTACATTTCTTACCTGTCCATTGGTAAAAACACCGGAAATTACGCCATCTTGATCAACTGTTACAGCAATCAGATTACCGGCAGTGTAGCCGTTCTGATTTTGAAATACAACTGCATTAGGAGCACCATACTGAGTGGTATTTCTAAAATCTATGGTAACTGCTTGAGGTGTGGTTGCTCCCCATCCTGAAAAATCGAAATTTACAGATGTTGTGGGAGGAGTATTTGTTAGAACTCCATTTGAGTCAAATTGAAGTGTATAGGGTCCTGTTACCTGATAATCACTCACAGTTGGATCTGCGTCAGCATCATAGGTAAAATAGGCATCCCAGGTGTTTGGAGTGGAGCTTTTTACTAGATAGGTATATACTAGATGAGGATTTCCGAGACTGTCGTATATGGTAATTGCTGTTGAATAGTTGTACTGATCTGAGGACGGCAGGTTTGCACCTCCAGTATATGTCCAGGTTTTTGCTTCATCCCTTGAGTCAAGATTTAGCTGCATATTTATTGTAGAGGTAGCTGATGGTTCACTCATTAGTCCTGCAAGATACACATCTCCTATGCCACCAGTCACATTTCCTTGAGCATCCATCTGATAAGCCTGAAGTAAATATCCATTTGCATCAACCACATAACCATCTTTGTTTATCCTGAACTGACCTGCTCGAGTATAATAGGTTGGTCCATTTTCCTGTCTTACTACAAAAAATCCATCTCCTTCTATGGCCAAATCAAGAGGATTCGCAGTAGTTTCAAGGGTTCCCTGTGTAAAAAGTTTCTGAATATCAATAATCATTGCTCCTCGACCTACCTGCATTGCAGAGGCGCCACTCAGGGTTTGGCTCAGTATGTCTCCAAAATTTGCTCTACTGCCTTTGAATCCTACAGTATTTGCATTGGCTATATTATCACCTACTACTGAAAGTGCTAGTGCATTAGCATTTAAACCGCTTATTCCTGTAAATAGCGAAGTTAACATGCTTTTTCACCTCCTTCTAAGCTTTTATTTCCTTAATTTGACTCATGCTTATATACTTATTGCCAGTGTTTATCTTTAGTATTCCGTCTTCTATGGCAATCCCTTGAGCCTTATATTCTATTCCATCGGTAGTTATAATTGTCTTACCTATTATGCTTGAGCCAATCATAAGTGCATTAGAGTAAATTTGATAGTTTGAGAGTTTTTCTAAGGTGTCACTAATGTTCATGACCTGTTCAAGGGCCGAAAACATAGTAAGTTGGCCAATAAACTCTACATTATCGAGAGGATTAAGAGGATCCTGATATTTTAACTGGGCTGTAAGAAGCTTTAGAAAGGCTTCTTTGTCAACCTCACTCTTGCCTGTAGCAGATGATTTTGTCTGGACTGTGTAAAGTGGATTATCAAAGATACTTGTTATATCTGCCATTTTTACCTCCTATGCAAAATATTCAAAAAATTTTTGATTACCCTTGTATCTTTTCTGCCCTTGATTGTTATAGGAATCACTATATCCTTTTTGATCCCTTGTCAAATCAAGAAGAAAATCAGAAACCTTTACTCCCGATTGCTGAAGATTGCTCCTAATCTCTGGTATTAATCCTGCTATCATATCCTTTACATGGGGATAGTCAACTTTCATATCTGCCTTTATTGCACCGTTATCAAGAAATAACTTGATTAGAATCCTTCCTAACTCTGGTGGCTCAAGTTGGACAGTTAATGTTTTCTGAGATGAGGAGATAGCTTTAAAAATGACATCCGAGATTGTATGAAGTCTTGTTATTGGCAGTTCAATTTTTGCTTCATTATTGCCATTTGTCGTTATTATGTTTGAGATATTAAGTTGAGTAGAATTTTGCTCTACCTGTTGTGTCTTTCTTTCTGAATTATTGGAGATAGAAGTGATAAGTTCTTCATTAGCAAAGGATAAAACTTTTTCAACTCCTAGTGTCTTTGAATCTAATAAAGATTTTTCTGCGATCTCCTTTGTTAATCCGATTTCCAATTGACTGTTCAAAGTCTTTTCATCTGTTAATTGAGAGATGGTCTTGTCTATAACTGAGTTATTGTTATTATTAATAGGGGTTTTAAGTTTGACGATCAAATCTTCATTATTGGTATTTTCAAAAACGAAATTTTTTCCAATATTCTCAGATATTTTATCAATTAATTCTGAAATCTCACTAGAATTACCATTGGGCTGGATTAATTCTAGAAAAGAGTCCATTGAAGATACATCTTGTTTTAAAAGTTCCATTATATGTGTTAAATTTTGCTCGTTTGAGCCATAGGGAAGAAAAGGTAAAAATTGAATTGGTAATATCATCAGATTGTTATCTAAGGATAGGTCCTTGTTTTCAAACAGGATTTTAAGGAGTTCATTAAAGAGATTGTTAAATGATGTATTTTGAGCCTCTCCTGTCTGCCCATCTGGAGTTACATTAATAAGATTGAGATTTATGTTTCCACTTATCATCATGCCATTAGATAATCAATTTAAATGCCAAAAAATATTTTTTAAGGGTGATTGAATTATAAGGATTTTTTTGAAATGGACAGTTTTTAAGGTAGGAAAAATTTGCCTATTTAGATGTTTTTTCCTTTACTGACACAAGTCTTTTTGACAGCACTGCTGCCTTTTCAGGATTAACATTGGCAAGTATTTTTGCCGCTTGTCTTGGCTTTATGGCGAGAAGTAAGGTGGTGGCTGTGTCTTCATCGAGTTTTTCAAGTCTTGCTGCAGCTTCTTCAGGAGGCATCTGTTCATATATTTTTGCTAATCTTTGATAATTCTCTGTTTGAGCTTTTTCAAGTTGTGCTTTGAGTTCTTCCTGCTGTTTAATCTTAGCCTCTATTTCTTCTTTTAATTTTTTAAGTTCTTCAGTTTTCTTTGATAGGTCATCTCTGAGAATTTTCATTCTTTCCTCTTCAATAGTGGTTGTCTTTTCCATGCCTTGTTGGCCTATAAGGGTGCCAGCTGTAATTCCAATTATAAAAATAAGCATTGCCAGTATTATAGCCCTCTTTATCATGGCAAAACACCATAACGAGTAATTAAAATATCTGTTAGAGCCTTCTCTTCCATTTTTTCTCTTTCAGTTTTTATGCTTATTTTTATCTTGTCGCAAAGTTGTTCGATTTTTTTTCTCTCTTTGTATGCTTCTTCATAAACCTGCCTTTGTGCTTCAATTTCTTTGTCCAGTTCGTTCAAAATTTGAAGCAAATCTGCTCTTTTTTGCGTAAGATATTCAATTTCTGAATATATTCTGTTTAACCTTAGGGAAGATAAAAATTTTTGCTCTTCCTGTTCTGTCTTTGATAAAAAATCAAATCTTTCATTAATTTCTCTTAATTGAATTTCTATTCTGTATCTCTTAGAAATAAGCTCGGCAAATTTTTCCTTTTCTCTTTCTTCATCCCATTCTTTTAATTTAAAAATCATATTTAATGCCTTTGTGTTCATGATTCATCAAAAAGTTTATAAAGCGCACTTAGAGTATCTTCAAAATTTGCCTTTTCGTTTATATCCTGTTTTAAAAAAGTGTTAATCCTATCAATCATCTTTAGGGCAAGATCAACCTTTGCATTTGTTCCTTCTTTGTAAGCACCTATATTGATAATATCTTCATACTTTGCATAAACTGCAAGCATGTCAAGAAGTTTTCCAGCATACTTAAGATGTTTTTCATGAACAATTTCTTTCATTACTCTGCTTATACTTTTCAGAGGATCAATGGCAGGATAGTGATTTCTGTTAGCAAGCTCTCTTGAAAGAACTATGTGTCCATCAAGGATAGAACGGGCAGAATCAACAACAGGATCAGTCAGATCATCTCCTTCAACTAATACAGTATATATTCCAGTAATTGAGCCACCGCTTTTTGTTACTCCAACTCTTTCAAGAAGCTTGGGCATTAATTTGAAAACACTGGGAGGATATCCCTTCATTGTTGGAGGTTCTCCTGCAGCTAAACCTATCTCTCTTTGGGCCATAGCAAAACGAGTTAAAGAGTCCATTAACAGAAGAACATCCTTTCCCTGTTGTCTAAAATACTCAGCAATGGCTGTTGCTAAAAAGGCTCCTCTTATTCTTGCAAGAGCAGGAGTATCTGAGGTGGAAACTACTATAACAGATTTTTTAATACCCTCTGCAAGATCGTTTTTTATAAATTCCTTAACCTCTCTTCCTCTTTCTCCTATAAGAGCAATAACATTTACATCAGCAGAAGTATATCGTGCAATCATTCCAATAAGGACACTTTTACCCACTCCACTTCCTGCCATAATACCAATTTTTTGCCCCTTTCCACAGGTAATAAGGGCATTTATAGCTTTTATGCCAAGGTCAAGAGGTTCTTTAATTATTTCTCTTTCAAGAGGATTAATTGCTTCGCTGTAAATTGGAAATGGTTTGCCTCTTATTGGGGGCCCATCATCTAAAGGATTTCCGAGACCATCAATAGTTCTTCCAAGAATATGGTCGCTTAGTTCAATATAACTTTGTCTACCCTTAAGAGCAATTTTAGCTCCTGGTCTTATTCCATAAATTTCTCCAAGAGGAGAAAGAAGAATTACACCATTTTTGAAGCCTACAACTTCTGCCTCTATTTTGTTGCCTTCAGTGATAATTTCGCAGATATCTCCAATGCTTGCCTTTATGCCTGTACCTTCAATAATAAGACCTACAGCCTTGGTTACCTTCCCATAGATTTTTACTGTTTTGACCTTCTCCAAAATATCTTCACTTTTGCTGAGTAATGAGTGTATTGATTGCATTTTCTATTTCCTTAAGTTTTTCTTCCACTGATGCCACTATCTGCAGTGACTCAGTCTCTATACTACAGTCTCCTCTTTTTATTTTTTCAGAGGCTTCTATCTGAACTTTATGAGGATCAATTTGCAATTCTGAAAGATTATTAGTTATGAAGTCGTAATCCTCTGGATTGAGCTTAATCGTAATTTTTTCTTCGTTTACAGGGACAGCATTTAATGCTTCCTTTAGTATAGCAATTGTTACTTCTCTGTCCATAGAAATTTTACTTGCTACGATTTTTTCTGCTATCTTAAATGAAAGCTTTAGAATTTGAGGAAGAAGAAAGTTTAACTGCTGTTGCTTAAAATTGGCTAATTCCTGTAAAAGTTTATTTAAAGTTCCAATTACTGTATTTATTTCTTGTGTTTTAATCTTTAATTCTTCATTGCTTTTTTTTATTCCCTCTTTATACCCTTTATTAAATCCTTCTTCATAGCCCTGATTATAACCTTTTTCATAGCCTTCCTTTAATTTTTGTTCGTATGTTTCTGTGCTTATTTCGGTTTTTTCCTCTTTAGGTTTTGACTCTTCCTTTGGTTTTTTTTTCTCATCAAAAGAGTAAGGAATAAAGGGTTTTACATTATCAGATGACCACTTCTTCTCCACCCTTGCCTCCGATTACAATTTTGCCTTCTTCTTCTAATCTTCTCGCAATTCTTACAATGTTCATCTGGGCTTTTTCTACATCTGAAACTCGCACAGGTCCTTTTGCTTCCATTTCTTCTTTCAGAATTTCAACAGCCCTGCTTGACATGTTTTTAAATATTTTTTCTTTGAGTTCTTCAGAGGCCATTTTAAGTGCAAGAGCAAGGTCATCGGTGGATATCTCCTTAAGAATTGTTTGAATTCCTCTGTCATCAACTGAAATGAGGTCTTCAAAGGTAAACATGAGCTTTCTAATTTCCTCTGCTAAAATAGGATCCTTTTCTTCTATATTTTTCAAGATTAGCTCTTCACTGGTTCTATCCATCTGGTTAAGAATTTCGGCAACAGTCTTTACTCCTCCAATTCTTCTCGACTGGGTGTATGAGCGGAGTTGACTCTGAAGCACATCCTCCAGTTCACTAAGTATTGTTGGAGAAATCTGGTCAAGATTGGCAATTCTTTGAGATATTTCAATTTTTAACTGTTCAGGGAACTTACTTAAGACTTCTGCAGCCTGTGTGGGTTCCAGATGGGCTAAAACAATTGCAACTGTCTGAGGATGTTCTCTTTGAAGCATAGTAGCGATGGCCGATGCGTCAAGCCATCTTAATATGTCAAAGGCAGAAGCACCACTTTCTATTTTGCTTATTAGTTTTTGCGCCTGTTCTTCTCCGAATGCTCTGGTAAGAATGCCTTTTATGTATTCCACATCAACTCTTACAGGCGCAGTCCCTATTTTTTCAGCAAATTCCTGCAGAATGTTTTCTGCTTCCTCCTGGGTAAGTTTAATTCGAGACATCATAGGGATGATTCTTGCTAATTCTATAGGATCGAAATGTTTAAAAAGCTCTGTAGCCGCCTCTTCTCCAATAAGAGAGAGAAGGGCAGCTACTTTTTCTATTCCCGAGAATTTTCTCATTTTTATTCAGCCATCCACTCTCTTAGCATTGCTACAACCTTTTTAGGATCATTTTTGGCTGCTTCTTTTATTTCATCTCGCAGGTCTCTTTCAGCGCTTATAGGAGGAGGAATAGCCTCTTCCGAGATTACAATTTCAGCGCCCTTTATTTTTTCCTCAACTGGTTTCTTGAGTATTTCAATTAAGGGTTTTATCACAAATAGAATTATGAGTAAAATGATAATTACAGGAATAAGGTATTTTAGAATAGTTTTTGCAAGTCCTAAGAGATCAATTGCTGGTTTTTCTTCAGGAGCAACCTCGAAGGGCATGCTTTCTACAATTACCTGGTCTCCTCTGTCTTTGTTATATCCCACTGCAGCCTGAACGAGTTCTTGATATTTTTTAATCTCTTCTTCAGTTCTTGGTGTAAATATTTTTTTGCCCTTTTCTTCTTTGTAGGTACCATCTACAAGCACAGCCACTGAAATTTTCTTTATCTGTCCTGTTGATTGTAAGATTTTACTTATGCTTTTACTTACCTCATAACTAATGCTTTCTTGCTGTTTCTGGGATTGAATATTTTGTTGAGTCTGGGCTGTCTGGGGTTGACCAGGCTGATTTGAGAGCACTCCAGGAATGCCTCCTGTCTGAGGTGCCATAGTTTTTTCCTGAGATCTCTGTTCATTTCTTATTGCAATTGTGTCTGGATCATATTTTTCTTCAAGTTTTTCAACCTTTGAGAAATCAATATCCGCTGACACTCTAACAATTGCCTTTCCCTTGCCAACAATATTTTCAAGCATACTTTGAATATTTTTTTCATAGGTTTTTTCAATGTTTCTTTTGTACTCAATCTGAGAAGCCTCAACAACTTGCGTTGGATCACGAGGAGATGAAAGTAAGTTTCCATACTGGTCAACAACGGTTACATACTGAGGTGAAAGTCCCTCTACACTGCTTGAAACAAGATGAACAATGCTTGAGACCTGTTCCTTTGATAGAGCCCTTCCTGGCTTTAGTTTCAATACAACAGATGCTGTTGGATGGTCTTCTTTTTCTGTAAAGATAGTTTTTTCCGGTATAGCAATATGAACACGGACTTGATCAACCTCTTGTAGTTGCTTTATTGTTCTTGATAGTTCACCCTGTAAAGCCCTTATATAATTTACTCTTTGAGAAAACTCGGTAAGCCCAATGGAGGTTTTATCGAATATTTCAAAACCCACGCCACCACCAGAGGGTATTCCTTGAGAGGCAAGCTCCAATCTTAATTCATGGACCTTTTCTGAAGGCACATATATTGCATTATCTTTTACTTGATAGGGAATCTTTTTTTCTTTAAGTTTATTTATGACATTCCCGGCATCTTCAGCTGAGAGATTGCTGTAAAGAATCTGATAGTCCTGCTTTGGCAACCACAGAAGTAGGGTAAGCACAAGAGCAATAAGAATTAGAAATACTCCTGCGAGGGCTAATTTCTTTGTGTTCGGCCAACTTTTTATATTATCAATCGCAATTTTTAATCTGTCTGCTATTGCCATACTGTATTAAACCTGCATACGGGATATTTCTTCGTAAGCAGTAATAACCTTGTTTCTCACTTGAATGAGAGTCTGAAGAGTCATGTCAGCTTTTTCCATAGCTAAAACAACCTGATGAATACTAATTTCACCTTTTGAAAAATCTTCAATAGCTTTCTGAGCTTCCTGTTCAACCTTTGAGGCTTCTTTTATAGCATCTTTAAGAGCCTGCTCAAAGGATTCCTTTTCAGCTCCCTTTAGATTTTTCAAGTCTTCAAGGCTTCTACCTAAAAGCTCACTTATGTTTTTTATCTCTGTCATCACTTCCTCCTAAGCTTTAAGCAAATCTAAGGTTCTAAGAAACATCTCCTTATATGAGTTTATCATAGTTAGGTTAGCTTCGTAAGCACGGGATGCTGAGATCATGTTTATCATCTCCTCCATAGGGTTTACATTTGGATATCTTACATAGCCATTTGGATCTGCATCTGGATGAGATGGATCATAGACAATTCGAGGAGGTCTTTCATCTTCAATAATCTTTTGAACATCCACTCCCTGGGAAATCTTATCATATATGTAGGTTATAAAAACCACATCCTTTCTTTTGTAAGGTCCTCCCTCAGGAGTTCTGGTCGAGTTTATATTAGCAAGATTGGATGCAATAACATTTAATCTTATTTTTTGTGCCTCAAGGCCTGTTGCAGAAACCCTAAGAGGAAGAAGGATGTCTTTCATTATCTACCTCCTTTTATAGCATCTTTATACATCGTGATTCTCTTTGAAAGTAATTGCACAGAACTGTTAAACATAAGTAATGTTTCCGTGAGCTTTGTCATTTCAACTTCAATATTCACTGTGTTTCCATCTCGGTTTGGCATTGTTGTTGGTGCTTCAATTACAGTGTAAGTACTGCTGCTGCCTTCATCAGCTTTTTTTAATTCCTCTTGAAAATTAATGTCTTTTGCTTTGTAGTTTGGTGTGTCAGCATTTGCTATGTTTGAGGCAAGAATTTTTTGCCTATAGGAACATATGTCCATTATTTTTGAAAGAAGTTTTATTGAGTTATCCATATTTTTTTACCTCCATTAAAAATAAAAGCAAATAATGTGCCACTATATATCTTTTAGGTCGAATTCTTTTATCTTATTTCTCAAGGTTCTAACGCTTATTCCAAGAATTTTTGCAGCTTTTGTCCGATTCCCTTGTGTTTTCTTTAGAGCCTCAATTATCAAGTCCCTTTCGGCATCTTTGATTTTTCCACCTTTAATAATCTTATTTTCCTCCATTAAAGGAACCACATCCTCTTGAGGTCTCAATATTCCATCTTGACTTAAAACAGATAATCTATATATAAAGTTTTCTAATTCTCTGACATTTCCGGGCCATGATTTTTCAAGGAGATATTTTTTCATTTCAGGGCTAAGTGTGAGTTCCTTTGACATTTTATTGGAAAGTCTTTTTAAGAAAAATTCTGCAAGAGGAATTATATCTTCTATTCTTTCTCTTAAAGGAGGTATTCTCAGAGGAAAAACATTTATCCTATAAAACAAATCCTCTCTAAAATTCCCTTTTTTTACTTCCTCTGCAAGGTCTCTATTGGTGGTTGCAATAATTCTTACATCAACTTTTATGGGTTTTGTGCCTCCAACTCGGTCAATTTCTTTTTCCTGAATAACCCTGAGAAGTTTAGCCTGTAGTCTGAATGCCATTTCACTTATTTCATCGAGGAGAATAGTGCCTTTATTAGCCAGTTCAAATTTGCCCAATTTTCTCTCAGTGGCTCCTGTAAATGCTCCTTTTTCATGACCAAAAAGCTCTGCTTCAAGAAGAGTTTCTGTGATGGCAGCACAATTAATTGCTACAAATGGATTATTGGCTCTTGTACTGTGTTTGTGTATGTATCTTGCGATAACTTCTTTTCCAACTCCACTTTCACCAGTAATAAGAACAGTAATGTCTGTTTTTGCTATCTCCCTTGCAATTTCAAAAATTCTCCTCATTTCCTTTGACTGAGCTACTATTCCTTCTTCATCTGGCATTAATCTTTGAACGAGGGTTTTAAGGGTGTCAATGGAAAAGGGTTTCATAATATAATCCACTGCACCAAGCTTCATTGCTTGCACTGCATCTTGAATGTTTCCATAGCCTGTGATAACTATCACAGGAGTGAAAATCCCTTTTTTTCTTATCTCTGCAAGTAATTGAATTCCATCCATTTTAGGCATTTTTACATCAGTAATAATAAGTGAGAAACCATTTAGATTAAAATTAGAAAGAACTTGTAAAGGGTCTCTGCAGTATTCAGCATTGAATCCGAGTCTTGTCATGCCCTCTTTGAGAGCAAAACCCATATCAGGTTCGTCATCTATTATTAAAACAGATTTCATTCTATTGGAAGATATATAGCAAACTCTGTGCCTTTGTTGGTTTGGCTTTTTACTTCTATTCTACCACCATGGGCAGATACAATGGAATTTGTGATACTTAGGCCAAGACCTGTGCCTCTGTCTTTAGTAGAAAAAAAAGGATCAAAAATTTTTTCTATTATATCCCTGTCAATTCCTTGACCACTATCTATGACAGAAATTACTACAAAATTTTGTTTACGATTTACCTTTAACTTTAGAACACCTCCATCAGGCATTGCCTGATATGCATTTATCATGAGATTTATGAGGGCTTGCCTTAAAAGAGCGGGATCGACCTTTGCAGATATATTGTCTCGAATGCTCACTTTGAGCTCAATCCCTATTTTGCCAAATACTTCTTTGAACTCTTCTACAAGTTCTGAAATTAAATCTTTAATGGAAACTAAGTCTTTCTTGGGTGTAATCCCTCGAGTAAAACTGAGCATATTCTCTAAAGTGTTTCTAAGCATTCGAACAGAATTTGAAATTCTTCTGGCATATTCTCCGTGAACACTATCTTTCAAATCTTCTGATATCATACCTGCAAAAAGTTCAATGCTTCCAAGAGGATTTCTTATTTCGTGGGCAATTTTCATGACAAGTGAGCCCATTGCAGTCAGCCTTCGATTTCTCTCATTTTCAGTCTCAAGTTCTTTTATTCTCGTTATATCCTTACATAGGAAAACCTCACCAATTTTATTTCCCTCTGAATCAAGAACCTCTGAAGTTGAAACTATGGCATAAAAGGAAGGAGAATTATTAGGTATAATTAGATCATTTTCTATTTTTATGGGAAGCTCTTTTTTACCTATGATTTCTTCTCCTTTTACATTGAAGAGGGTTTCCCCTGCTTTGTTGATCAGTCTTATCACTCCTTCTCCGTCAAAAAAAACAACAGCAATGTCAATGCTTTCAATTATGCTGCTAAGTAGTCTTTTTTTCTGGTCAACTTCCTCAGTGAGAAGTTTGATTTTGTTTTCAAGGACATTATAGTATTTAATGAGAGCTTCAGAAGCAGTATTAATTTTTAAAAGGGCTTCACTTAAAAGTTCTTCCTTTTTCATAGTTTTTCAAGTATTGCCTTTGCTGCTTCTGCTAACTCACCTTTGGAGGCAGCTACTTTTTCAAGATAGGTTTTATCCTTCGTAATTTTACCGTATTGATAGTAAACCCACATAAGAGTATTAGAGTCGGTTATTCCGATATCTATAGCCTTTTTGTAGTATAGGACTGCTTCTTTGGTTTTGCCTAAAAGGAAAAAATAATCTGCAGACTTAACTGAAGCATCGGAATTTCCGAGCTGAGAGGCCTTAATCCAGTGTTTAAGAGCTTTTTGCCTGTCTCCATGAGAGTATTCTAAATTTCCAAGCAAAACTAATGTATCGGTATCTTTGATAGATTTTTCAGCCTTTCTCAAGCTCTGTAATGCTGAAAGTTTGTGACCTTCTTTATCTAAGATATGGGCATAAAGAGAGAGTGCTTCTGGTTTTTTATCTTTTAATGGTTCAAGGAGTTTTTTGGCCTCTTCGTATTTTCCTTCTTTAATTAAAATGTGAGAATAGGGCAAGACTGCCTCAGCTTTTCTTGGACCTGTTTGGACTTTTTTAAGAAGATTTTTGGCTTCTTTTAGATTATTGTTTGAAATGAGAAAGTTTGCTGATTCAATAAGCAAATAGGAGTCTGGAGGTAAAAAGGGATAAATTTTAGATATATAAATTGGTGCCTTTTCTGGAGCTTCTCCAATTACTTTTTTGATAAATTCTTCCATTTTACTATTTTTAAGATTTTTGTCCCTAAGAATAAAAACCATTTTAATAGCCTCTTCATAGTTTTTTTGATTTAAATATATGTTGTACAGATTTAACCGAAAATCATCTGTAGGAATGTAAAAGTAGATTTCTTTTCCAATTTTAATAGCTTCCTCAGTTTTATTTTGGTTTTGATAGATATCAAAGAGTAATCTTTTTGCCCTAATAACATCTGCAAGTTTTGTAGTTCTTTCAATGAATTTTTTCAAAGTGGCTTCTGCATCTTCATATTTTCCAGCCTTGTACAGGATCTCAGCTTTATCAAGGTCATAGGCAGGCTTCTTTAGTTTGAAATTTAAATTAAACTCCTTTAAAGCCTCGTTAGCTCTGCCTGTCAGGGTTAGATATTTTATTCTGAGAAGTGCTACTTCAGGATCCTGAAAGTCCTTTTTGTCGAGCGTTGATAAAATGGTATCAACGGTTTTTAAATCACCCTTTCCTAAGGCAATCCATGCTTTTCCTATCATGGCCTTTTTCTCAAAGGGAGCTTGCACTTTGTTTAGATACTCCTCTGCTTCCTTGATCCTTCCCACTTTTAAAAGGGAAAGTCCCATATAAAGATTTGCTTCATTTACTTGAGGTGAATTCTTAAAGTCTCGAAGAAGTCTTTTTAAAGGGACAGTGGCTTCATAGTAATTTCCAAGTCCATATTCAGCCTTTGCAAGCCCAAGTAAAGCCTGTGGTGCAAGAGATGGGTTTTCGGTATTTCTTTGAAAAATCTCCTTTGCTTTGAGATAATTTTCAATCTTCAAGTAGTCTTCAGCCACCTTCATTGGGTCAGATGCAAAGGAGAGGCTGTATAGAAAGAATAGAGACATCAAAAGGTAAAGGGATAAAATTTTTTTCATGTTAAATATAAGAATATAAGACCTAAAAAATTTGCTCATCGGTTTTTTCGTTATCTTTAATGCCCAATCTTTTCATTTTTTCAATAAGAGTGGTTCTATTGATGTTTAGATATTTTGCCGCTCTGCTCTTAACCCATCCGTGAAGATTTAAAGAGTGTAGTATAAGTTTTTTTTCGTACTCTCTTAATACCTCATTTAAATCTATGCCCGAACTAAGAGGATTAAGGTCCTCTGGAATTAATTCCCTTGAAAAGGAATTTTCACCATAGCGAATCTTCTCTGGAATAGATTCAATATCAACCACCTCTCCGTCACTTAGAACATATAATCTTTCGATAGTATTTTCAAGTTCTCTAACATTTCCCGGCCAGGAATAGTTTAAGAAAAGTTCCATAACAGAGGAAGTTAGTTTGAGTTTATATGCAAAATTTTGAGAAAACTTTTCAACAAAGTATTCACAGAGGGGAATTAGGTCTTCCTTTCTCTCCCGAAGAGGCGGAATGATAACTGGCACAACATTTAATCGCCAGAAAAGATCTTCTCTAAATCTTCCTTCTTTTACTTCGTTTTCTAAGTTTTTATTGGTAGCTGCAATAATTCTCACATCAACTTTAATTGGCCGTGTTCCACCAATTCTTTCGAAAGCTCTTTCTTGAATAACCCTTAAAATTTTCACCTGAAGATGAAGAGGCATATCGCCTATTTCATCTAAAAAAATTGTTCCTTCGTTTGCAAGTTCAAATCTACCAGGCCTTGAGAAACTTGCACCAGTAAAGGCTCCCTTTTCATGTCCAAAAAGTTCTGACTCAAGAAGCTCAGAAGGAATTGCAGCACAGTTCACAGGAATAAAGGGTTTCTTTGAGCGAGGGCTTTTGAGATGAATCATTTTTGCAACCAGTTCTTTTCCCGTCCCTGATTCTCCCATTATTAGAGCAGTACTATTTGTTTTGGCTAATCTATCAATAAGGGCATGAATTTTTTGAATCTGAGGAGAATTTCCAATAATCACTATATCCTTTTGCATATGTCATAAATATGACATATAGAGAGATAAAATTTCAATCTCATCTATGCCTTAAAAATAAGTTAAAGAATTATCAAAATTTGACAATTTAGTAAGTATTTTTTGTCATAAATCTTTTAATAAACAAACAATACAAAAATCGTAGATAAAAAAGAGAAAATTAATAAAAAATGGCAATATTTGGCAAAAAAAGCTAAAAATAAGAAAAAGAAAACTTTATTTGTTCTTGATTGAAACAGCAGAATAAAGTTATATTAGCACTCAGTTAGGGTAGTTGCTAACAACAAAAAAATAAAAATTAAAAGGAGGGAGGCTATGAAGATTAAGCCACTTAAAGACAGAGTAGTTGTAAAGTATTCAGCAGAGGAACTCGAGAAAACTCCTGGTGGTATTTATGTGCCTGATGTTGCTAAGGAGAAGCCACAAAGAGGCACCGTGATGGAGATTGGTTCTGAGGTGAAGGAAGTAAAAGTGGGTGACACTGTGCTTTTCGATAAGTATGCTGGTTCAAAGATTAAGATTGATGACGTAGAGTACCTGATCATCAAAGAAGAGGAAATTTTAGGTATTGTAGAAAAATAAAAAATTATAAGGAGGGAATCATATGGCAGCAAAGCAGTTAATATTTGGTGATGGAGCAAGACAGGCAGTTCTTAAAGGTGTAACTATTCTTACAGATGCTGTGAAAGCCACATTGGGACCAAGAGGTAGAAATGTGGTTATTGAGAGAAAATTCGGCTCTCCCAATGTAACAAAGGATGGAGTAACTGTTGCAAAAGAGATAGACCTCAAAGATCCCTTTGAAAATATGGGTGCTCAGCTTGTTCGTGAAGTTGCATCCAAGACTTCAGATGTGGCTGGTGATGGTACAACAACAGCAACTGTTCTTGCCTATGCAATTTACAAAGAAGGCCTTAAGTATGTTTCAGCTGGTGCAAATTCAATGGATCTAAAAAGAGGTATTGAAAAAGCAGTTGAGGCAGTTGTCGAAGAGCTTAAGAAGATTTCTAAGCCAGTAGCAGATAAAAAAGAGATTGCACAGGTAGGAACAATATCAGCTAACAATGATTCATCAATCGGTGAACTTATTGCAGAGGCTATGGATAAAGTTGGAAAAGATGGCGTAATTACCGTTGAAGAGGCTAAGGGAATGGCAACAACCCTTGACATTGTCGAGGGTATGCAGTTTGACCGTGGCTATATATCTCCTTACTTTATTACTGATGCTGAGAGACTTGAATGCATTCTTGAAGATGCCTTTGTGCTCATTCACGATAAGAAAATTTCAAGCATGAAGGACCTTCTCTCTATTCTTGAGCAGATTGCGAGAATGGGAAGACCTCTTCTCATAATTGCAGAGGATGTGGAAGGAGAAGCTCTTGCCACATTAGTCGTAAATAAGCTTCGTGGTGTTCTTCAGGTTTGCGCTGTCAAGGCACCTGGCTTTGGAGAGAGAAGAAAGGCAATGCTCGAAGATATAGCAATTCTCACAGGTGGAACAGTTATTTCAGAAGATATAGGTCTTAAGCTTGAAAATGTAAAGATTGAGGATCTTGGAAAAGCAAGAAAAATTATTGTTGACAAAGATAATACAACAATAGTAGAAGGTGCTGGAGATCCACAGAAAATCCAGGCAAGAATCAAACAAATAAAAGTTCAAATTGATGAGACCACCTCTGACTATGACAGAGAGAAACTTCAGGAAAGACTTGCAAAACTTGCAGGTGGTGTTGCGAGAATAAATGTTGGTGCAGCTACTGAAGCAGAGATGAAAGAGAAAAAGGCAAGAGTTGAAGATGCCTTAAATGCTACAAGGGCTGCTGTAGAGGAAGGAATTGTGCCTGGTGGAGGAGTTGCTCTGTTGAGATGTCAGAAAGCTTTAAAAGGCCTTAAACTTGAAAATCATGATCAACAACTCGGTGTTGAAATAGTTAAAAAAGCCCTTGAGGAGCCAATCAAGCAGATAATTGCCAATGCTGGTGTAGAGGCTACATTAATTGTAGAAAAAGTTAAGGAAAACAAGAATGTAAACTACGGCTATGATGCCTATGCAGAGAAATTTGTGGATATGATGGAGGCTGGAATTATAGATCCTACCAAGGTTACAAGAACAGCCCTTCAGAATGCAGCATCAGTTGCAGGTCTGATGCTTACCACAGAGGTTCTTGTAGCCGAAATTCCTGAGGAGGAAAAGAAGCCTCCAATGCCATCACCTGACATGTACTAAAAATTAAAAGCGAAAAATTTTAAAGAGGGCAGTTTAAACTGCCCTCTTTTTTTCTATTCATGATGACATGAAAAAATTAATTTCTTTAAAATATCAGAATGAGCAAAATTATTGTGGACGGATATAATCTTATTGGTATTGCCCATCAAGATTTGAAGAGAGCGAGAGAGGAAATCATTAAGCAACTCATAGAATACAAAAAGAAAAAGGGTTATGAAATTACCCTTGTTTTTGACGGTCACATAGGAGGGTTAGGCAGAGAAACTATTGAATATGTTGGTGGTATAAAAATAATTTACTCTGCCTTAGGCGAAAGAGCTGACGATGTGATAAAAAAAATAATTCAAAAGGATAAAAGCTTCTGGATTGTAATAAGTTCTGATAAAGAGATAGAAAAAGCTGCCTGGAGAGAAAATTGTGTTGCCATTAATTCAGAGACCTTTTTAGATATTTTGAATGGAGAGTTTTATTATTGTGAAAGACCAAAGGGTATCACACTGTCAAAAAAACAAAAGGCCATACAGCGCGTAATAATGAAGCTAATATGTTGAACAATTTCTTAAAGCTACCTCCAGCATTTCAGTTAAATATTATCTTTTTTATAGGGATGGCAATAACTGTCTGTGTTTTTTCAGACAGGATTAACTCTTGGATAAATTTTTTTGTTATTTATCTTTCGATGGCATTATTTCAATTTTTTTTATATAAAGCAGGTGACAATTCTATTATTTCAGCCATAAGAAATGTTATTTTTCCGGTTTTTTCTGTTTTAATCTCTTTTGATACAGTAGGTGAATTAACTCCCCTAATAAATCCTGGAGATATTGATGGGATATTACTTGAACTTGATTATCTTATACTTGGTTTTTATCCATATCTAACATTTGAAAAAATCTCATATCCACTTTTAACTGAAGTTATGCAGATAGCCTATTGTGTCTACTATATACTTCCTTTTGTCATAGGATTTTATCTTATTAGTAAAAAGGATATAGTTTATTTTCATAAAGCCCTCTTTCTCATTCTTTTTTGTTATTATCTTTCCTACATTGGTTACATGCTTTTCCCTGCATTAGGGCCGAGATACAGCATCGCTCAATTGTTTCAATATGAACTCAAAGGTATTTTTTTAGCAGAAGACATTAAAAATTTACTTAACTCACTTGAAGGAATTAAAAGGGATGCTTTTCCAAGTGGGCATGTGGGAATTTCTCTTCTTGTGCTATATATGATGTGGTTAAAAAACAAAAGAATGTTTTTTATTTTTTTTATTCCTGTTATTTTACTGGTAATCTCAACGGTTTATTGTCGTTACCACTATTTTGTTGATGTAATAGGCGGTGTTATTCTAACAGTTGTAACTTTAGTGTTCGGTAATTTATACTATAATTTTTGGTTGAAGAAAAATGGAAATTCCTCTTTTAAAGGATAAAGAAGGATATTTTTTGAGAGTGGTTGTAAAAACAGGAGCAAGAAAATCAACTGTTGAGAGCTTGGAGAAAGATAAAATAAGAGTTCAAGTTAGAGCATATCCGCAAGATGGGCTTGCAAATAAAGAATTATTGGAAGTCTTATCGGATTTTCTTAAAATTGCAAAATCAAGACTTGAAATATCAAAGGGTAAAACTTCGAAGGAAAAAATAATAAGGATAAAGGGAGAGATAATTTGATAGAAAGCCTTACAGGTTACGGAACATCTGAAAAGGGAATTTTTAGAGTAGAAGCAAGGTCTCTTAATCATCGCTTCCTTGAAATCTCAGTTAAACTTCCTACCATTCTCTCTCGTTTTGAGTTTGAGATTAGGAGTTTGGTAAAGGAGAAAATTCAAAGGGGAAAGATTGATTTAACAGTTTCAATTAATCAGAGAGAAAAAGCAGGGAAAATTTATCTCAATAAAAATCTTGCGGTTCAGCTCTATTCCGCATTTATTGACTTAAAAAAAGAGTTGAGTATTCTTGGTTCTATTGATATTTCAATGTTTTCAAATTTTAAGGAGCTTTTTATTTATGAAGAAGAGATGCCAGATCTTAATACTCTCCTTTTAGCAGTTTCAGAAGCTCTTGAAGATCTAAAGCAGATGAGAATTCGTGAGGGCGAGATACTAAAACAAAGCATTACGGAAATTCTAAAGGAACTATACCAAAGAGTAGAAGCTTTAGAAAGAATGATTGATATAGGTTATAATAATTACATTAGTTCCTTAAAAAGGAGGGTTGAAGAGTTAATAACTGAAAAAGAGCTTGATGAGAAGAGAATTTTTGAGCAGATTATTATTTATGCCCAGAGGGTAGATATAAAAGAGGAAGTAGATAGATTGAAGAGCCATATATGGCAATTTGAGGAGAATATTTCAAATGGCGGTTTGATAGGGAAAAAGTTAGACTTTTTACTTCAGGAGATAAATCGAGAGGCCAATACAGTGTTAGCTAAAGCTGAAGATTTTCAAATAAAGAGTCTCGCAATAGATATTAAAACACAAACAGAAAGACTTAAGGAACAGATTCAAAATATTCAATAACTATGCTTGTCAATATTGGATTTGGAAATATTGTATCTCTATCAAGGATTGTGGCAATACTTAATCCTGGTTCGTCTCCTATGAAAAGAATGAAAGACGAAGCCAAAAAAAACGGCAAACTAATAGATGCCACCGAAGGAAGGAAAACGCGTTCGATAATAGTTACAGATAGCGATCACGTCATTCTGAGTGCGTTACAGGTAGAGACTATTTTACAGAGAATTAATGAAATAAATAGGGATGAAGATGGGGATAGGTAGAAGGAGAATTCTTTTCGTAATATCAGCGCCCTCTGGAACAGGTAAAACTACCATATGTGAAAGAATTCTACAAAAGATACCTGATTTAAAAATGAGTGTTTCCCATACTACACGAAAACAGAGACCTGGAGAAAGGCATGGAATAGATTATTATTTTGTGGATAAAGAGACCTTTCAGGAAATGATTAAAAATGAAGATTTCGTTGAGTGGGCAGAGGTCTATGGGAATTTTTACGGAACTTCAAAGAAAGTCATAAATGAATTATTAAGTGGTGGGAGCGATATTCTTCTTGATATCGACACTCAGGGAGCAAAGAATATAAAAAAACTCTATCCTGCCAGTGTTTTAATTTTTATTCTTCCTCCGTCCATAAAGGAACTTGAAAGAAGGTTGAAGAAGAGGAATGAAGAAGAGGAGACAATAAGAAAAAGAATTGAGAAAGCTTCAGAGGAAATTTCTCAATATATTTTTTATGACTATGTAATAATTAATGATGATCTTGAACGAGCTGTCAGTGAAGTTTTTTGTGTCATCTGCGCCGAGAGACTAAAGAAAGATAGAATAAATGGAAAATTAATGGATAAATTTAAAAATGGGAGGTAAAAATGGAAAAAAAGGAAAAATTAGTGGATATTATCTCTTTGCCAATAGAGTTTGACAGGCAAAGGATTGACAGCAGGTATCGTCTTGCACTTATAGCAGCTCAACGGGCAGCAGAACTGTCTCTGGGCTCTACGCCCTTATTAGAAAAAAAGGCAAAAAAGGTTACAACAACTGCACTTATTGAGGTTCTCTCTGGACGGATAAACTATATAACTGGAGAAGAAGCGGTTCGAGCAAAGGAAAAAATTGATAAGATTGACATCAAAAAAATGCTCGAAGATAAAAGAAGAGCTCTTCCTGATATTTCTGAATTGGAGAAGGACCTTAAAGTATATCTGCATGGCAAAGAATCTGCAGAAAAAATGTTAGAGGACCTTTTCACTGAAAACTCAGAACATCAAGCAGAAGAGGAATAATTTATTTGACTCCAAGAAAACTTTAGCTCTGTTTAATAAATATTAAACTGACTTTTTATATAGGGATTTTCATGATACTTAAGGATAAAAAAATTGTATTAGGCATTACAGGAAGCATAGCTGCTTATAGGGTGTTTGAATTGATAAAACTATTGAAGAATGCTGGTGCTTGTGTTTTTCCGGTATTAACTAAAAATGCCCAATACTTTGTTACTCCTTTAAGTATTGAGATTGCTTGTGAAAATAAGGTTTTATGTGACATGTTTGAATCTCCTATGGCACATATAGAACTTGCTAGGAGTGCTGATTTGTTTGCTATAGTACCAGCTACTGCAAATTACATTAACAAGTATGCCTATGGAATAGCCGATGATCTAATTACGACCGCATCGCTTGCATTTCGTGGTCCTGTGGTAATTGCTCCTGCAATGAATTGGAGAATGTATGAATCCCATCAGGTTCAAAGAAGCATAGAAAATCTTAAAAATATCGGCGTTCATTTTGTTGAGCCCGATGAAGGCTCCCTTGCTTGTGGAGAAGAAGGCAAAGGCAGGCTCGCTTCACCAAGTAAAATTTTCGAAACCATCGTAAGCGCACTAACAGAAAAAGATTTAAAGGGAGAAAGGATTATAGTTACTGCTGGTCCTACAAGACATTATATAGATTCAATTAGATTTATAACAAACAAATCTTCAGGTAAGATGGGATATGCTCTTGCCTTAGCAGCAGCAAGAAGAGGTGCAGAGGTTACGCTTATAAGTGGTCCTACAAATATTACTCCTCCTTATGTAGGCAAATTCACACAGGTTGAAACTACCCAGGAGATGCTAAAGAGCGTTATTGACGAGAGCCCTTCAGCAAGCATTCTTATAATGGCAGCAGCACCTCTTGACTTTGAGCCTTCACCGTATTTTGATACTAAGGTGGATAAAACTTTACTAAAATCTATATCCCTTAAGCTTTGTCCTGATATTCTCAAAGAAACGGCAAAGATTAAAAACAGACCCTTTACAGTTGGTTTTGCTGCAGAGGCAGGACTTAATATAGAAAGAGCAAAGCAGAAATTTAAAGAAAAATCTCTTCATATGATAGTACTGAATGATGTGACAGGGAAAGAAGGTGGAATGGGTGCTGATAATAATCAAATTATAATGCTCTATAAAAGAAAAAACAAATTTCATATGGAAAAAACCAATTTTTTAAGCAAAGAAGAGATTGCAAACATTATTCTTTCAAAAATTAAGGAGCTGAGGGTTGAAAGATAGGTTCGAGAGCCGAAGAAGAAGGGTTTTATTGGTACTCAGAAAGGATGTTGATGCATTTTTAATTACAAACATAAAAAATATAAGATATCTTACTGGCTTTAAAGGTAGTTATGCGGTAGCTCTTTTGACCGAGAAACAGATATTTTTGTTTGTCGATTTTCGTTATATTCAGCAGGCAGGAAAAGAGGCTAATGCAGAGATTATTGAATTTAAAGATTTCTGGATAGAGCCATTGAAAAACATTGCATTAGAGAACAGGATTAAGAAAATTGGATTTGAACCCTCCATCTCCTATGAGTTATTTGCAAAACTTTCGAAAATAAAAGATTTCAAACTTTTACCTGCTGAATATGTGGTGGAGACTGTAAGAGCTTCTAAGGACCAAGAGGAGATAGAGCATATTAAAAGAGCAGTTCAAAGGGCTGAGCAGGCCTTTTTATCGGTAAAACCCAATATTAAAGAAGGCATAGCTGAAAAAGAGATTGCTCTAATGCTTGAATATGAGATAAGAAAGCAGGGTTCTGAGTGTTTACCTTTTCCTGTAATTGTTGCATCTGGAGAGAACTCCTCCATGCCCCATTGGAGAAATTCTGACAAAAAATTAAAAAAAGGTGATTTTGTTATAATTGATTGGGGAGCTGAGTCAGATGGATACTTTTCAGATATGACAAGAACATTCGTTATAGGTGAACCCAATCAAAGGCAAGTTGAGATTTATGAAATTGTAAATAATGCAAGAAAAAAGGCAATTGAAGCAACAAAGCATGGTATTTATGCGAAAAAAATTGACGCAAAAGCGAGAAATTTGATAAAACAATCTGGTTATGGTGATAAATTTGGCCATGCTACTGGGCATGGAGTTGGTATGGATGTTCATGAATTTCCAAAGATAGGAGCTCAATCAGAAGATAGGATAGTCAGAGGCATGGTTTTCACCATAGAACCGGGAATTTACATAGAAAATTTTGGTGGGGTTAGAATAGAGGATATGGTTTTAGTCATGAAAGACAATGTAGAAGTCCTTACAACACTTAGTACAGATTTAGAAATTTTATAGGAGGTAGCACATGATTTCCACAACCGAATTTAAGAAAGGCCTTAAAATCGAATACAAAGGAGAGCCTTATGAAATAATCGATTTCCAGCATGTAAAGATGCAGCAAAGGGCACCAATTGTTAGAACAAAGATAAAAAATCTGAAAACTGGAAGGGTTCTTGAGGAAAACTTCTCTGCAGGAGAGAAGTTTGAAAAACCCCAACTCGAAGAAAAACAGATGCAGTATCTGTATTCTCAGGGCGATAGCTATGTTTTTATGGATATGGAATCATATGACCAGATTTCAATACCAAAGGATAGAATAGGAGAAGCTCTTTACTATATTAAAGAGGAGATGATTGTAGATGTCATCTATTATAAGGGAGAGCCTCTTGTAATACAGCCGCCAATGTTTGTGGAGCTAAGAGTAGTAGATACAGAACCAGCTTTTAGGGGTGATACCGCCTCAGGAGGAGCCAAACCAGCAAAGCTTGAAACAGGGCTGGTTGTAAAAGTTCCCTTTCATATTCAAAATGGCGATTTATTAAAAATAGATACCAGAACAGGTGAATACATAGAAAAGGTAAAGGAGTAATTTTATGGAACTGGATGAGATAAAAGATCTCATATCCTTTTTAAAGGATACTGATGTAACAGAACTAAACATTGAGAGAGAAGGTTTTAAAATAAGGATAAAAAGGGGCTATATTTATGGTCCTATTGAAATATCAAGAAAAGTTACCACCTATGAGGAAGCTCCGGTACCTCAGCAAATAAAGGAGATTACAAAGGAGGAAGAGGAAGTTCTTCATACAGTGACTTCACCTCTTGTTGGAACCTTTTACAGATCTGCATCGCCTGATTCTCCTCCTTTTGTAGAGGTAGGTGCAAGAGTGGAAAAAGGTCAGGTTCTTTGCATAATAGAGGCTATGAAAATAATGAACGAAATTGAGAGCGATGTGTCTGGCGTGGTAAAAAAGATTTTGGTTGAGAATGGCCAACCTGTCGAATATGGAGAACCTCTATTTCTTATAGAGGTAGCATAGATGGATCTTTTTAGAAAAATTTTAATTGCAAACAGAGGGGAGATTGCAGTAAGAATCATCCGTGCATGTAAAGAATTAGGAATAAAAACAGTTGCTGTTTATTCTGAGGCTGATAAAGATGCACTTCATGTAAAACTTGCTGATGAATCCATATGTATTGGCCCTCCAAATCCTGCTCAAAGTTATTTAAATATAACAGCCATTCTTTCTGCTGCTGATATTACAGATGCAGAGGCTATTCATCCGGGATATGGTTTTTTGTCTGAAAACGCTCAATTTGCAGAAGCTTGTATTAATTCAGGTATCACCTTTATTGGTCCTACTCCGGAGGCTATAAGAATTGGCGGAGACAAAGCAAAGGCAAGGCAGATATTAAAAAGAAAGGGCATTCCAGTAGTGCCTGGAAGTGATGGTCCTGTAACATCTGAAGATGCTTGCATGAAGATAATTAAAAAAATAGGGCTTCCTGTTATTTTTAAAGCATCTGCTGGTGGTGGTGGAAGAGGTATGAGAATTGTAAAAGAAGAGAGTGAGATAGAGCAGGCTTTTTTTATGGCTCAAAGAGAAGCGCTTGCAGCTTTTGGAAATGGAGAGCTATACATTGAAAAATATTTTCCAAAGGTTAGGCACATAGAGATTCAAATACTTGCAGATAGGCAGGGAAATATTGTACATCTTGGTGAAAGAGACTGCACTATTCAAAGAAGACATCAAAAACTCGTTGAAGAAGCTCCTTCACCTGTTCTAAGTGAGAAATTAAGAAAACGTATTGGTGAATATGCGGTAAAAGCTGCAAAAGCAATAAAATACAGAAATGCAGGAACCTTTGAATTTATAGTGGATGACGAATTAAATCCCTATTTCATTGAAATAAATACCAGAGTTCAGGTGGAACATCCTGTAACCGAGGAAATAACAGATGTTGATATCATTAAGGAACAAATTAAAATTGCAAAGGGATATAGTATATCCTTCAAACAATCTCAGGTCAAATTCAAAGGACATGCGATTGAATGTAGAATAAATGCGGAAGATCCAGAAAAATTTACACCTTCTCCAGGCATTGTAGAATTTATTCATTTCCCAGGAGGCCCAGGTATAAGAGTGGATAGTTTTTTATACGAAGGTTGTAAAGTCTCTCCTTACTATGATTCCCTTGTTGCTAAAATAATAGCGAAGGGATCAAATAGACAAGAGGCTATAGTTCGTATGAGAAGGGCCCTTGAAGAGATGTCTATTAAAGGAATTAAAACAAATATCCCATTCTTCTTAAAGGTTCTTGACCACCCTGACTTTCAAAAAGGTAAATTTTTTACTGACTTTGTACAAACAATGAATAACAATGAAAAAGACTAATCTTCCATCAGTATGTCTGATTTTTTCCTCTGCAGAGATTGGAGAAAAATTAGAAATAGCCCTTAAAGCAGGAATACGATGGGTTCAATTCAGAGAGAAAAATCTTAGTAGAAGAGAAATCTTACAGCATTCCTACCGGATTAGAGATATTACCCTAAAATATAATTCTTTGTTAACAATAAATGATTATTTAGACATTGCAATTGCAGTAGAAGCTGATGGCGTTCATCTTGGTCAAGATGATTTACCAATAGATGTTGCAAAAAAAATTTTTTTGGGTATAATCGGAGTATCCACGCATAATTTAGAGGAAGCAATAAAAGCAGAGGAAATGGGAGCTCATTACATTGGATATGGGCCTATTTTTGGGACTAAAACCAAAAAAAATGCTCTTGAACCCAGAGGGGTAGAGGAGTTTGCTTTGATTCGACAAAAAATAAAAATTCCTGTTCTTGCAATAGGAGGAATAAAGAAAGACAGTTTAGTCGGGCTAATAGAGAAAAATTGCCAATATGTGGCAGTTAGTTCAGGAATACTTGATGGTGATATTGCAAAAAATGTTGAAGCTTTTTTAAAATCATTTACAAATTATTTATGAAACAAAATATAGGAGATATTGTTTTAAAGATATATGAAAACAAAGGCACAGGGCTATTATCAATTACTTTTGAAGGGGAGAAAAATCTATTAAAAATTTATTTTAAAGATGGAGCGGTTTATCATATCTCTTTTGGAGTAAAAAAAGGCATGCAAAGCTTAAATGAAGCAAAAGATAAAGAGCCTGTCTTTTATAATTTTATCTCTAATATTGTTGTTGAAGTAACAAGTAATGATATTCCTTCAACAGATAAAATTATAGGATTTTTCAAGGAATTGAATAAGGAGATTATTTCTAGTGATAGTGTGACAATTAAGACATCGGATTTTCAAAAAATAAAAGAGTCAATAAAGATAGCATTGATTCGTCAAATTGGTCCTATAGGAGATAAAATTACAGAAAAATATATGGCTGAAAAGTGGATTCCTTCAACGCCAATATCGAAGGAGGATTTTTTAAATTTAGCCAATCTTTTAAAAGATGAAATTGAAGATATTTCAGGCAAAAAAGAATTTTTAAGTGAGGTAAACAAAATTTTGGAGGTATATAAATGAGAGTTGAATTAGGTTTAAGAGCAGGAGTTGCTATACCTTTGTTGTTCACCTTAGTTGCTGGTATAGCTGCTCTTCTTATTTTCAATTATTTTACTCAGGTTAATTTGCTGAAAGAAGAGGAAGAAAGAAGCATAGATATGGCAGTAAATACTGCTCAAACACTTCTTGATTCAGCCACTATTCACTATCAGCAGATGGCAGCTTTTGTAGCCAGAATACCTGAGGTGCAGGAAGCTGTCAATAAGCGAGACAGAAATCGGTTAATAGAGAAATTTTTACCGAGCTTTAATTATTTAAAACAGCAATTTGGAGTTGCACAGTTTCATTTTCATATCCCACCTGCAGTATCTCTTCTTCGAATGCATGAACTTACTATTTTCGGGGACGATATATCTAAACAGCGTAAAAGTGTTGTGCATGTAGGAGAAAACAAAAAGGGAGTGAGAGGAATAGAAGCTGGAGTCGGTGGAGTAGGGTTAAGAGGAGTTGAACCAATTTTTTATAGGGATACTTATGTAGGAAGTGTAGATTTGGGTGGAGGTTTTAAAGAAGAGTTAGAGTTGATAAAAAAAGCAATAAAAGCTGATGCCGGAGTAGTTATCAATAGAGAGATTCTTACTGAATGGCCTGGACTTAAAGATATTAAACAAAAAATAGGAGAATGGATTCCAATTAGCTCCACATTAAAAGAACCCACTGAATTTGTAATGGAGTTTTCTCTAAAACAGGCTTCACAATCAGGAGATAAGTATCATAAGGAATATATCACTAAAGCAGGAAAAGATTTTATCGTAATTTATAGTCCATTAAAAGATTTTTCAGGTAAAAAAATTGGATTTTTATACATCGTTAAGGAAAGAGTGTTAGCTCCATCTAAAATAATAACAATGTTAGCAATTAACATAGTGGTATACGCTATTATGCTTATTGTAATGGCAATTCTTATCGGTTACGGAATGAATAAATTTGTAATTAATCCTATAATTGCATTAACAAAATTAGCAGACGATATATCTATGGGTAAAACTTCACAAAAAGTAGAGATTAGAGATGCAAGAGGAGAGATAGCTATTCTTGCCAAATCCATAGAGAGAATGAGAGTAACAATGAAAAAACTTCTTGAATAGGAGTAAAAAATGTCAAAGGGTAAAATTTTAGTTGTTGATGACAGTCCCCTTGTAAGAAGATTAGCTGAGGTTTCATTAACTGAAAAGGGATATAAAGTATACACATCATCAGATGGAGAAGAAGGGCTAAGGTTAGCAGAACAGATAATACCTGATTTAATTTTAGTAGATTTCATAATGCCTAAAATGACAGGCTCACAATTCTGTAAGCTTTTGACTGAAAATGATAAGTTAAAGCACATTCCATTAATACTGATTACTGGAAAAGGCGAGACAGTTGGTCAGACATTCGTAGAGAAATATGGAGTAATTGACTATTTTATTAAACCATTTAAATCAGAAGATTTGATAGAGAAGGTGGAATCTACGCTGAGTAAAGTGGGACAGCAAGCTGAAGAATATGTGGAGCCCATATCCTTAGAAGAGAAAGAGATAACAGATGAAAAGAAAGAAATAGAAGAACTTACATTGGCAGCTTCTTCTCTTGATGTTTCAGAGATAGAATTAGCTAAAATTAACGAAGAAAAAACTGAAGAATATTTTCTTCCTGAGGATATTTCTAAGGAAATTCCAACTGAGCTTACGAACGATTTAGAAAAAGATTTAGAAAAGGAATCGGAACCGCCATTAGAAATACGTGAAGAGGATACTTTAGGAGATTTATCAGAAATAGTTAAAGAAGTTGAAGAATTTAAAGTTGATCATCAGATAGATGATGTCAATATAGAAATTCCTGAGTTAACAGAGTCACAGACAAGTGAAATAGAATTAAAAATTCCAGAAATTTCTGAATTTGAAATTTCTGAGTTCAAAGATGATGTTATAGAAAAAATTCCGATCTCAGAGGAAATTGAAGATATTCAGCCTTTCGATATTTCTGAAGCTTCAGAAAGACTTAAAGAGCCTCTTAATGGTTCTTCTTATGCAATCCCTAACATAGAGAAATTAATAGACTATAAATTTGATGCTTTATCAACTAAATTAATTGATGTCATTGAAGAATCGATAGAAAACACACTAAAAAAATACGAAATAGTTAAACCGACCAGCGTTATTCTTTCTGGTCATTCGGATTTTATTGATTTAAAGAGTTTATTTTACCTAATTAAATCTAAAAGTCTCACAGGAGTTCTTTCAATTTATGATAAATTGATGATTTATGAATTTTTATTTTTCAAGGGTAGATTAGTTTATGGAATATCAAACAAACAGAAAAGAGAAAATGACATCAAATTAATGGATGATTTGTCTGATGAGCAAATTAGGAATTTTATGTTAGAAAATATTGCCCTTCTGAAGAGTAGTGAGCGAGGAAAATTTATTTTTGAAATAAAAGAGGAATTGAAACTTTTAAATTTAATTAATAGACCCTCATACGCAGTTGAGGACATTTTATAAAAATAGATAAAATGATATAATATAGCAAACCTATAAGGAGATTGAGATGCCGAAAATTCTGGTTGCAGAAGACTCACTCACAGATGCTAAATATATTGAGTCAATTCTTAATGAAAAAGATTATGAACTTGTTTTTGCTAAAGATGGAGAGGAAGCAGAGAATTTAATAAAAAATGAAGATTTTGATTTGGTAATTTTAGATGTAGTTATGCCTAAAAAAAATGGTTTTCAAATATGTAGGGATATTAAAAAAAATGAAAAGACTAAAGATATACCGGTTATTCTTGTGACCTCAAAAAAAGAGGAAGCAGATAAGTATTGGGGAAAAATGCAGGGGGCAGATGAATATGTTACAAAACCGTTTGAACCAATTGATTTATTGGTGGCAATTAAAAAATGTCTGAAGAAATAAGAAAAGAAAACGAAAAATCTTACTGTGTTTTTGGTATAGGAGAAAGAGAATTCCTTCTTCCTAAGGAAAGTGTTGTTCAAATTCTTGATATAACTCGCATTTTTCCAATTCCAGGTGCACCTGAATATATTGTAGGAGCACTGCCTGTAAGAGGTAAAATAATTCCAGCTGTAGATCTGGCTAAGGTATATAATGTGGAAAGACTCAGCTATTCTGATAACAAACTTTTGGTAATTGAAGTAAAGGGAGAGAGAATCGGCATTCTCTCAGATATTACACCCTTTTTTGTCAGTTTTGAACCAGATTTTGTGGTAGAGGATTTTATAGATCCTGAAAAACTTTTCGAAAAGCTAAAAATAGATTCCCAGAAATCCAACGAAAAGGGTAATGCTAAGTAATTCCGAGCTTATAAAATATTTTTTAATAGAAGCTGAGGACTATCTAAATACTTTGATTGAAGGAGTAGAAGAACTCGAAAGTCGTGATTTTAATAAAGATACGGTTGAAGCTCTTTTTAGAGCTACTCATACCCTAAAAGGTTCAGCATCAATTGTAAAGCTTGATAAAATCACAACCCTTTCTCACAAGCTTGAAGATTTTTTTGAAGCACTTTTGAATGATCAGATAGAATATAATGCCTCTTTTTTATACTATGTAAAAAAAGTAATAAATGCTATTGTAAACTTGGTAAATGAAGTTGCAGAGACAGGACAAGAAAAAAGCGAAATTGATAATGATTTGATTAAGACAATAGATGCGATTTTTGTAACTAAACAGCTTCCCTCCCCAGAGATTATCGCCGAGCCCTTTGAAATACTTCCTGTGGTAAATACGGTCAGAATTGATTTAGGATTAGTCGAAAACATTATAACATCCTTAGGTGAAATTCTTGTTCAGAAAAATACAATCGCCGACAAAGAAAGAGAGTTAGTTGATATCATTGAAGAAATTTCTAATAGTGGTAAGAGACTTTTAAAGGAAATAAATGATTTTTCAGAGATCTATTGGTTTACATCTCAAGAAAAAGGACAAAAAGTATTAGATAGTTTTTTCACTGATTTCAGTGATTTACAGTTCGATAGATATGAGGAATACCATATAGTTTTAAGAAAGATTCAAGAGATTACCAATGATATTACTGAAGGTATAAAGACATTAGCAAATTTTTCAGAAAATTTATCTTTTCTATTTAAATCAATAGGGCGAGAAATAAATTACTTAAAGGATAGTTTAATTGAAGTAAGAATGATTCCAGCTGGTAAGCTCTTGCAAAGGCTTGCTGAAGCAGCAAAGGACATAGCAGAGAGTTTAGGAAAGTTAGTAGATATTGAAATAAAAGGAGCAGAAATAAAACTCGATAAGCCTATTTTTGATGGCCTTTATGAACCTATTATTCATATTATTCGAAATGCCCTACAGCATGGTATAGAGCTTCCAGAGGAGAGAATAAAAAAGGGCAAAGAAAAAGTAGGACATATAAAAATAGCTGTTTACAAAGAGGGTAAAAATGTTAATATTCGGATAAAGGATGATGGTAAAGGTATAGACATTGATAAAGTAAAAGAAATAGCCCTTGAAAAAGGTTTAATTTCAGAAGAAAGATTGCCTTATATTTCTAAAGAGGAAATGCTCTCATATATTTTTGCTCCCGGATTTTCTACATCAGAGGAAGTTGATTTTCAGAGCGGCAGAGGAATGGGGCTAAATATAGTAAAAACTGCAATTTCTAAGTTGAAAGGCACTATTGAAGTTTTTTCTGAAATAGATAAAGAAACAGATTTTGTGATTAAAATTCCTCAATCTTTGAGTGTCAGCAATCTCTTAGTTTTCCGTTCATCAAATTTGGAATATGCTATTCCTTTGAACTATGTTGAAGAAGTTCTATCAGTTGATGATTTTCCAGAATTATTAAAGGATAGATCTTTTACTCATAAAAACAGGAATATTCCAATTAAAATATTCTCTGAAATTTTTTATCCTATGAATGGTAAAAATATTACCGGAGGCTATGTAATTATCTTGAATTTCTCAGGCATTAGAAAGGGATTGGTTGTAGAGGATATTATAGGACATGAGGAAACAACCATTCATAGTTTTGGAAAATTTCTTGAGGGCCTCAGACAATATTTAGGCTATTATATCGCGAGTAAGGGTAACCCACGGTATGTTGTTGATCCTTTGAAAATATTTGAAGAAGAATTCATGTTTGCAGCTGCAAAGGATAGAATTTTAGAAACGGTATTATATTTGGGATCTGTTTTAGTTGTTGATGACTCAATTAGTGTTAGAAAGGCTTTGCAAAATACCTTAGAGACAAAGAAGATAAGAGTATACACTGCAAGAGATGGCTATGAGGCATTAGACATTCTTGAGAAGAAGGCGGTTGATTTGATAATAACCGATCTTGAAATGCCAGGAATGCATGGATATGAACTAATAAATAGACTAAGAAGTGACTCGAGATTTAAAGATCTGCCAATTGTGGTTCTCACCTCAAGGGGGACTAAGAAGCACGAGGAAAAGGCTATTTCCTTAGGTGCTGATGGTTATATAGTTAAACCTTTTGATGATCAGACAATCTCTAATATTCTTTCGAAATTCGATATTACAAAAAATACTATATACTAAACTCTAAATCTTGCTGATATTTCAACAAGCTCTGTTGATGTCCCTGCAAGAGATTGGGATAGATTAGTAAGTTCTTCTGTAATTTTTGCTGTATTCTCAATAACTGATTTAACACCTTGAATGGAATTAACTTCGCCTTCTGTAATAGCTCTTTGTTTTTGGGCTGATTCATTTATTTCCAAGATGATATCTCCAATTTTCTTGATAATAGATTCTATTTTCTCAAAAATTTCTGTACTTTGAGCAACCATATTGGTCCCAGTTTCAACATAATTGGTTTCTTCTTCAAGGTTTTTGGTTACCATACTTGCTTCTTCCTGTATTCCCGTTATTATGTTTGCAATATTTTGCGAAGATTTAGCTGTTCTTTCCGAAAGAGTACGGATTTCTTCAGCAATAACTACGAATCCTTTACCCTCTTCTCCTGCTCTTGCAGCTTCTATAGAAGCATTTAGAGCAAGCAAATTGGTTCTATTTGCAATTTCATTGATGAGAGTTGATATTGTTCCTATTTCCATTAATTTTTCTGAAAGAATCTTCATCCTTCTATTTATTCCCATAACTGAAGTTCTTATTAATTGCATGCTGTGAATTGTTTCGGTGACAATTTCATTACCTTTTATAATGGAATCAAGAGCTTCTTTAGAAACATTTGTTGCCACAACTGTTTTTTCACTAGTTTGGTTGGCAAGTTGATCAGCCTCTTGAATAAGAGATGCAACCTTTGCTATTTCTTCTTTTTCAACCTCTAAACCTTTCTGAAGTTTCTGAATAATTTCATTTAAAACAGCACTTTTTTCTCCTATGTCTGCTGCCGAGTTTTTAACTTCTCCAACCAATTCGCTTAGTCCATCAGCCATGAGATTAAATGCGTCTGCCATAGAGCCAAACACATCGGGCGTTACTTCAGCTCTTTTTGTTAGGTCTCCCTCAGATGCAGCAGTCATAATTTGAAGAAACTTAATTATATTTGTTTGCATTTCTTTCTTTTCTTCTTCTGTCTGAATTGACGTTGACAGTCTATCCATCATTAAATTAAAGGCATCTCCTATCTTTTGAAACTCATCACCTGTTTTAAGTTTTATTCTTTTTTCAAAATTACCCATTCTAATTGCTTCTATTGCTTCTTCAAATGTTGCCAGAGGTGATACTATTTGTTTTTTGAACCATACAAAATTAAAGGCAACGATGGCGATTAATGTTATTCCAAATATGGCTAAAACTGGGGTAAACTTTAGAAGGCTGTTTATAATTCCTATTCTTTTCATTATAAATTCTTCACCATATATTTGATATCCAGTAATTATTAAGCCAGATAGAAGAATAACTGTTGAAACAATGATTGATAGTGTGAATATTATAAGAAATTTTCTATAAAGTCCCTTTGGTTTTTTTTCAGCCTTAATAGGCATAGATGCCCTCCTTTAAATTAAGCAATTTTGTAATTATACATATTATAGAAAAGATATAAAATTGTCAATACGCTTACAATCCAATAACGCTTCCTCTATTTAAATCAACATCTATTGTTCTAAAATTAGGATTTGATGCTGTGCCTGGCATAAGACTAATTTCACCTGCAACTGGCACAATAAGTTTTGCACCATGGAAAATTAATAAATCCCGAATAAAAAGTTGCCATCCCTTAGGAACACCTTTTAATTGAGGATTGTCAGAAAGGCTTAGGTGAGTTTTTGCTATACATACAGAAAAATCGCTAAATTCGTTGGAAGAATTTATAGCCTGAAGCTTTTCAAGGGCAAAGGGAGAAAACTCTACTGAGTCAGCACCATAAATCTCCCTTGCAATAACCTCAATCCTTGGAATATGGGGAAGTCTGCTGTCATAGAGAAAATTAAAATTTGAGCCTTTATTGCAAGCATCGATTACAATTTCTGCAAGCTCTAAGGTTCCATCTCCACCTTTTTCCCAGTGTTCTGAAATAGCGGCAGGAACGCCATGTTCTTCACATATTTTTTTTACAAAGTTGAGCTCATCATCACTATCGGAGAGAAATTTATTGATGCATACAATAGGATGCACCCCTGATTTTTTTACTATTTTGATATGGTGGAAAAGATTTTCCATTCCCTTTTCAAGCCATTTTATGTTTTTTTCAAGATATTCTTGAGGTAATGCATTTCCTGTTATAATTTTTGGAGCACTTTTGTCAGCTCCGTGATATTTTAAAGCTCTTAATGTGGCCACAATTACAGCTACATCAGGCTTAAAGCCAGAAACTTTGCATTTTATATTCCAGAACTTTTCAAATCCAATATCAGCTCCAAAGCCACTCTCTGTGATATGATAATCGCTAAGTTTAATTGCAATCCGATCAGCAATAATTGATGACTGTCCAATAGCAATGTTGGCAAATGGTGCGGCATGAACAAAAACAGGCTGTCCTTCAATGGTTTGAATAAGATTCGGATTAATTGCAGGAAGCATAAGTGCAGTCATAGCACCAGCAACTTCAAGGTCCTCAGTAGTAATTGGTTTTCCACTTTTCGAATAGGCTACTACCACATTTCCAATTCTTTTTTTTAAATCCTTTAGGTCCTTTGAAAGACTAAGAATCGCCATCAGTTCTGATGATGTTGCTATGTCAAAGCGAGATTCCATTGTAATACCATCTTTTTTACCGCCTAATCCAATTATAATTTTCCTTAAAGCCTGTGCACAGAAATCAATGACCCATCCCATACAGACCCTTTTAGGATCAATAGATAGTCTTTTTAAACCTCTCTTTAGCAGGACTTCATCGGAATAATTTTCTTCATGCAACATTCTTGATGTTAATGCAACCATTGCCAAGTTGTGAGCATTTACAACTGCATTAATGTCTCCTGTAAATCCAAGAGAAAACTCTGTTCTTGGTATGCACTGGGAAAGCCCTCCTCCTGCAGCAGTGCCTTTGATATTCATTAGAGGACCTGCTGAGGGTTGCCTTATGGCGCAGCTAACTTTCTTGCCTTTTTTACCAATTCCTTGGGCTAATCCTATTGTTGTAGTAGACTTTCCCTCTCCAAAGGGTGTAGGTGTTATTGCGGTTACTACAATGTATTTACCATTTGGATTGTTTTTTATTCGACTGTAAATTTTACTATAATCGATTTTTCCTATATGGTATCCATAAGGGATTACTTCATCTTTTTTTATTCCAATTTCTTCTGCAAGCTGAAATATGTTTTTCATCCTCTTTTCAGCTTCCTGAGCAATTAACCAATCCGGAGAAGAAGAAGGATGTGGTAACATAGAGTCTCCTTAGTTAGGATTTATTTTATTCTGAAGGATTTTCAATATCTGCGAGATAGTCTTTAAGTTTTTCCATCAATGAGTCAGGTAAAAACTCCTCATAAAGCAGTGCATTCATCTCCTCTAAAGTTAGTTGTTCCTTAATCTCTCTCGGTAGCATTCTAACTATCATGACCCTTGCTGGATCAGGCTGTTTTTTTTCATCCATTTTTTTCCCTCCCTGATTTTTCTAACAGGTTAAATGAAAGGCTCCTGCTACTTTTTTCCCTTGTTCTGTAAATCCATTAAATAGGGATACAGCTTTATCAGTTTCAGCAATATAAGTTTCTATTCCCTTATCTTTTAGTTCTTCTATAAGGCTTTCAGGAACTCTCATTTTTCCATAGGCTCCTGTTCCTACCACTAAAATTTCAACATCTCTCTTAATTACCTCTACAAGGTCTTCAATACAAAGGGAATGTCCCTCTTTTCTCCACCATGATGGGAAAATTTCATTTTGAAAAACTATAAGGTCAGAAGTATATTCAATGCCATTGATGACTATTTTACCAAATGAATAAAGAGAAATTTTCATTTTAATACCTCCCCTTATAACTCAATGGCGGGAGTGTGTGGGAATCGAACCCACCATGCCTGCTCCTAACAGGCAGCACTGGATTTGAAGTCCAGGGGGGACACCAGAACCCCATACACTCCCGATATAGAATTTTACAGAATTTAAACGAATTTTGCAAAGACAGATTTATCTTCCAAGAAGTTTGTCTCTCAAATATCGCATTATATCATCATAAGTGGAGGGAACAACTAAAAAAATCTCTATATCTTGCGGTAAATCAAGTTTAGTTCTTTCTTGATCTCTTAGAATTAAAATCGCAGACTCATCTTCGGACAGATTATCTAAGATAGTTTCTCTTATTTTTTTTATTCTCGCTTCCGCTGACTTATTAAAAAACTCATATACCTTTTCAATTACAGTCATGCTTTTTACAACTCTTAAGCAATTTCCCCAGTCAACAAACTCTCCAAATATTTCAGGGTCTTCTAATCCTTTGATAATAGCTCCTTCTGAGACTTTCTTTTCAATCAAGGGATAAATAAAGGGATTTGTTTCTCTTATTACATCACAGGCATCTTCACTGTCTATAAATATGGTTTCAATAAAAATTTTGGTTACAAACCCCAATTTTTCTAATTTTTCTATGTGATTGAGTGCTTCAAGCCAGTATTTTTCAACAAGATTTTTTAGTTTTTCATCATCTTCTTCAGGAACAAAAAGATTTGGAATACAAAATAATCTTCGCTTTCCTTTAAATTCTTCAATTCCTAATCTCTGAATTTTTCCCAATTCTGCCATATTTTTATGCGTTAGATATTTTTTTTAATTGTTCAAGTTTATTATAAGCTTTTCCACTATCAATTGCTTCTTTTGCCATTTCTAAACCTTCCTTTAGATTTTTAGCCTTTCCTGCTACCTCAAGAGCAGCTGCTGAATTAACAAGCACAGTGTCTCTAAGGGGTCCCTTTTTACCTTTAAGAATGTCTAAAATTATTTGAGCGTTCTCCTTTCTGTCTCCTCCTTTAATTTCATTTAACGAAATCCTTTTAAATCCTAATTCTTCAGGAGAAAGGATTTTATATTCAATCTCTCCATTTTTTGCCCTTATGATGTGGGTATTTGAAGTAAGGGATATTTCATCAAGACCATCTTCACTATGGACAACCATCACATCTTCGACTCCGAGTTTTGAGAGGACTTGAGAGATAATCTCCATATACTCTCTACCAAAAACTCCTATGAGCAATCGTTTTACTCCAGCAGGATTGAGCATAGGTCCAAGAATATTGAATATGGTTCTTATTCCAAGTTCCTTTCTTACTGGAACAACTCTTTTCATTGCTGGATGGTAAATAGGAGCAAAAAGCACTGTAAGCCCACATTCAAAAAGACATTTTTCTGCTTTGTCTGGTGGCATCTCTACATTTATTCCAAGCTCTTCTAAAACATCAATGCTTCCGCATTTGCTTGAAGCAGAGCGATTTCCATGCTTGGCAACAGGCACTCCTGCTGCGGCTACAACAAAGCTTGTGGCAGTAGATACATTAAAGGTTCCAGCACGGTCACCACCTGTGCCTACGATATCAATAGCTCCTTGAGGTGCTTTAATCTTTATTGAATACTCACGAAAGAGTTTTACTGTTGAAAGAATCTCCTCTAATGTTTCTCCTTTAGTTGTTAGTCCCATCAGGAATGCTGCGGTCTGAACAGCAGAGGCCTTACCTTCTATTATCTCAATAAAACTTTGCTTAAGAATCTCTTCTGTTAGATTCTCTCTTTTACTTAACTGATATATTGCTTCTGCTATCATAAATTTAAAAAGTTCTTAAGTAAATCTTTGCCTACCTTTGTAAGAATACTTTCTGGGTGAAATTGAACGCCTTCTATTTTATACTCCCGATGCCTTACACCCATAATTATACCATTTGCTGTCCATGCACTTACAATAAGGCTTTCCGGTAAAGATTCTTTCTCTATCATGAGGGAGTGATATCTTGTTGCCTCAAAGGGATTAGGAAGATTAGCGAAAATTGTTTTTCCATCGTGAAAAATTAACGATGTTTTACCATGCATTATTTCAGAGCAGCGAATAATTTTCCCTCCGAATGCTGCACCTATTGCCTGATGACCAAGGCACACACCAAGGATAGGAATCTTTCCTGCGAAATGTTTAATTACATCAATCGAAATTCCAGCCTCAGCAGGAGTACAAGGTCCTGGAGATATGATTATTCTATCGGGTGAAAGCTTTTCTATCTCTCCTATGGTTATTTTATCGTTTCTATACACATGAACATTTTGTGTGATTTCTCCAATGTATTGATAAAGGTTGTATGTAAAAGAATCGTAATTATCGATTATCAGTATCATCAGGAATTCCCTCCTGAATGGAGATAATCGATTGTTTTAAGCATAGCCTTTGCTTTGTTAACTGTTTCAGTGTATTCCATCTCAGGGATTGAATCAGCCACTATTCCTGCTCCTGCCTGAACAAAGACTTTATTATCCTTTAAAGTAAGCATTCTTATACCTATGCACATATCCATGTTTCCGCCAAATCCAAAGTAGCCGATTGCTCCTGCATAGGGTCCTCTTTTTGTGGGTTCCAGCTCCTCAATGATCTGCATAGCGCGCACCTTAGGTGCTCCTGTAACTGTGCCTGCAGGAAAACAAGATATAAATACATCAAACATGTCAAAGCCTTTTCGAAGTTTACCTTCCACATTACTTACAATATGCATTACATGACTGTAACGTTCAATTGTCATCAATTCAGTCACATTAACTGTCCCTATTTCTGATACTCTACCTACATCGTTTCTTCCAAGATCAACGAGCATTATGTGTTCTGCCTTCTCCTTTTCATCTTGAAGAAGTTCTCTTTCAAAGGCTATGTCCTGTTCCTCTGTTTGCCCCCTTGGCCTTGTGCCTGCAATCGGTCTAAGGATAATCTTATCATCTTCTAATCTCACAAGAATTTCTGGAGATGAGCCTGCAAGATAGCAGTCTCCTGTGTCAATGTAAAACATATATGGAGAAGGATTTATTATTCTTAATATTCTGTATATATCAAAGGGATGTGCATTTGTTTCTGTTTCAAATCTTTGGGAGATAACCACCTGTACAACATCACCGCTTAAAACATATTCTTTTGCTTTTTTTACTGCTTCGATAAAATCCTGTTTTCGATAATTAGAGCTGAATTGGTGTTGTATTTTATCCTTCTTTTCAGGGATTAAAAGATAGGTTCTAAATCTTTCATCTTTGTGGTCTTTAAGATTAGATATTATCTCATCTATTTTCTCTTTAGCTTTATGATAGGCAGAGATGTCTTTTTGCTCAACAAAGGCATTAACTACAATTTTAATGGTCTGTTTGAGATTATCAAATATTAATAATGTTTCAGGAATTATAAAAAATATGTCAGGCATATCTATTGAGGGTTTTGACACCTCGGGAACTTTTTCATAAAGTTTTACTATATCATAGGATATATATCCAACCATCCCCCCAAAAAATCTTGGAAGCTCTGCTGTTATGTAAGGCTTATATTTTTTAAAAAGCTTTCTAAGAAGCATTAAAGGGTCGCTATTTTTATGAGTCTTCCTGTTGTTTCTTTCTATAATTTCTAAATTTTTGCCATTTCCCTTAATAGTAACCACTGGTTCAATGCCGATTATTGAATATCTGCCCCATTTTTCACCGCCTTGAACACTTTCAAGAAGAAATGATGGGCTTCTATTAAGTTTCAGAAAGGCTCCCACTGGTGTATCTAAATCAGCAATAATTTCTCTAAAAAGCGGGATTAGATTAAAATCTTTAGATAGCTCGATAAATTCTTTTTCTGTTAGATTCATTTGGATAGTTTAAAAAATATCCACCTAAAATGGCAATTTTTTGCCGTATTACCTTGATAATTTTATACTTCGATACGCAATTAATCGATTTTTTAGCCATGGTTTGTAGATTGTACAAATTTCTTTAGAGGGCTAAAGGGGATATTAATAAAAAATTTCGTTAAATTTTTTCGGAAGATTTTCTTTTGTTGTCCTCATAGCCCTATAACTATTTTAGAAAAATGTTGCAGGAATCCTCGGTATTTTAATGCCGAGATGAAAACAACTACCTGTAATGATTATAATTCCTTATTTGATTGATTTTTAAAAGATTTCTTTTATACTATCTGTATGGAGAATCTCATACATGGAAGAACATTAGTTTACAATGTTAATTATCATATAGTTTGGAGTGTTAAATATAGACGAGAAATTTTGAAAGATAACATAGCATATACACTTAAAGGCTTACTTTACAGTATTGCAAAAGACAAGGGGTTCGAAATTAAAACTGTAGAAGTAATGCCTGATCATGTAGATATTTTCGTGTCAGCACATCCAAAATATGCACCATCTTATATTTCAAGATGCTTAAAGGAATATCTGGTAGAAAACTTCTATTGCAATTTCCAGAGATTAAGAAGTTTCTGTGGAAAGGTCATTTATGGAATCCCTCTACGTATATTGAGACTATTGGCTATATATCTGAGGACACTATCAAGAGGTATATCGAAAATCAGAAAAAGCAATAATTATTAAAACCTACAAATATAGAATCTATCCTACTGAAAGCCAAAAGGAATTATTGAATAAACATTTTGGTTGTTGTAGATTTGTTTACAACTACTTCCTTGCATTGAGAAAGGAAAGATACTCTCAAGGTATACCAATCGATGGATTTGAATGTAAGAAAATGCTTAAAGAACTTAAAAACCAACATCCATGGCTTAAGGAAGTTAATTCTCAGTTATTACAAGAATTGGTATTAAACCTTGAAAAGGCATACAGAAGATTTTCCAAAAAACTTGCAGGATATCCACAGTTTAAAAAGAAAAAGAAGTGGCAGACTTTTACTGTTCCGCAATTTTTTAAAGTTATTGACAACTGTTTATTTATTCCTAAACTACCAAGTGGTATAAAGATCAAGTTACATAGACCAATTATTGGACAGATGAAACGCCTTGTTATTACCAAGACACCAACTGGTAAGTTCTTTGCATCAATTACCTGTGAATTAGAAAAGCAACCACTGCCAAAGGTAACAGGTGAAGTTGGAGTAGACCTTGGAGTGAAAAATTTTGCAACATTATCAACAGGTGAGACAATTGAACATCCAAAATACTTGATAAAATCTATGAAGAGATTAGCATTACTTCAGAGAAGGCTTTGTAGAAAAAAGAAAGGTTTCAGAAACTGAGAGAAAGCAAGATTACAGGTTGCCAAACTTCATGAGAAAGTAAGAAACCAGCGGGGTGATTTTCTTCACAAGTTATCTTCAAGGCTTATACACGAAAACCAAGTGATAAGTCTGGAAGACCCTAACGTGAAGGGAATGGTGAAAAATGGAAAACTGTTCAAACACATCTCTGACAGAGGGTGATACGAATTCAGGAGACAACTTGAGTATAAAGCGCTGTGGTATGGTAGAGAAATTAGATACACGCCAAGATTTTCAGCATCCAGTAAGACCTGTAACATCTGTGGGGTTGTTAATCCAGAACTTACATTATCTCAACGAAAGTGGAAATGCTCCAATTGTGGAACCACCCATGATAGAGACATAAATGCAGCGATTAATATTCCAGGGTGGAACACACCTGATCTTAAGCCTGTGGAGAGCGTAAATCAATTGGACTCGATGAATCAGGAGTTTACAGGATTTTGAACCTGTTGGTATGTTACTACAAGGAGATATCTTTCATGGTAATAAGTGAAAGAACATTAAAAGAAAGGGATATTTTACAGATACTGATATTAAAAACAATGTTTGAAAAGATAAGCAAACCAGGAACATTGGTTGTAAAAGGCGGATTTGCTATGAGAGCAACAGCCAAGAGTAGGAGATTTACAAAAGATATAGATCTCTGTGTTGACCCCTCAATCCCTGTGCATCAAATACAGCAACAGGTAAAGGGTTTTATAAAGTCAGCACTAAAAGACAATCCAGTCGTTGAAAAAACTGTTATAACTGAACCAAAGCAAACAGAGACTACGTTAAAGTGGAAAATCTGTGGAACCATTGCAGGGACTCCAAATGAAAAAGTCGAACTGACTGTTGAGGTATTTAGGCATAGTATACCACCAAGGGATTTTATTACAGCAGTTACTTTCATCCCACCCATTGAATACAACCTATCCCCAATATTGGTAGAAAGCTATTCGTTAGAGGCGTTAATGCTATCTAAAATGTTATCTTTGTTATCAGACACGAGGCAAGCGATAAGGGATGTGTATGATGTATTCCTATTAATTAACATAGGGGTTGATGTGAATAAACAAATAATTGCATCGTATTTAAAACAAAACAACATAAGCAAAGATGATGCACTGAAAAAAATATGGCAAAAGATGGGTAGTTTTACCTATGAAAGGGCTATAAATGAATTATTGCCTTTTTTACCAAAGGCAGAATATATTAGACTTGATGAGACATTTTATGCCCAAATGCGAGCAACCGTAATAGAGCATTTACAGGGGACGATAGAAGATTGTTATAAGGGTATACTATCTGACAGTAGTTTTAGTCCAGTAAGTATAATACTTTAAGCAAAATATGATGCTTTCGTGGCAAGATAAATTAGAAATGGAACTACAGGGATATAACAAGATGCGCATTTTAACAACCCCTACTATTATCAGATGGGCTAATTACATAGCAAATAAAAAAAGCCCATTATCGAATAATAATGTTCATCTTTGGATAAAAAGAATGGTAGCAATGGGTAAGCTTGAACAGGTGACTAAAGGCGTGTACATCAATGCAATGACAACCCCTATTGTACTACCACAAGAAGCTGCACAGTATATAAGAAAAGGAGCGATTGTTAGTCTCCACTCTTCTTTAATCAACATCTTAAACAATCCAACGAGGATTGTCTTTGCTATTTTGCCGCTCATCAATGGCAAGGCTAATACTGGAACAGTAGAATCGAAGGTAGGCACATTTAGATTTTTATCTATGCCTAAAAGTCTTCTATACGCTGGTTTGGAAAAAGATAGATTGCAAGAAAATAGATTTTGTAAAATAGCAACACCAGAAAAAGCCCTACTGGATTGGCTGTATCTGGCTAAATCACCTAAGAGTAAATTAACGCCTCCACCGCTGGACATTGAATTGGAAGATCTGGATATGAAGAGATTAAAAAGGCTGTCAAAACTTATGGGATTAGATGATGCGTTAAATGATTACTTGAAAAAAATATCTGCATATAGACAAGACCCTAATGTCCAGTGTAATGCCTGCACAATATCAAATTTGTGAAATTCAAGGCTTATTAAGATCTCTTCTCCTGTGAAAATACTAATAAATAGTATTTCTGTAGGAGATAAATTATCATTTAAATCTTATAGTATCTTGATTATTTAGGATACTGTCAACCCCCTCGTATTAGATCATAGAAAGTGTCTCCGAAATTAGGTTGGTTAGATCAAAATGAAATGTCTCCCAAATGGTAAAATCCCTTCTTGTAAGGAATCTACAAGGATGTAGAAAGCTATGGGAAAAGAGAAGGATGGGCTTACATTTCTGCTTTTAATCCATTGTATTCTACACATAATCTTTCTTCTAAGAGGGTATCACGATTAACAAAAGACATGGTTCTAATGAGATTTGTAAAGGATAGAGAGAGCTATGAGGAAGAGAATAAAGGCAGGAAGGGGATCTCTGAGAACATAGCGTATGCATTTTGTCACTGTGAGCCTCTCTATGAGGCGAGGCAGTCTCTTACTCCCCCGCATGTCACTGCGAGGCCACGAAGTGGCCGTGGCAGTCTCAAAGTCCCGTCAGTCACTGCGAGCCTCTCGATGAGGCGAAGCAGTCTCTAAGTAAAGCCTACAAAGAGGCAACTACGAGATCCCTTCGCTTCCGCTCGCAATGACTCCTCCTCCACCGTCATTCCGAACGAAGTGAGGAATCTCATTTCGTCCAAGTAGGAGGAACGACGAGATCCCTTCGTCGCTTGCGCTCCTTGCAATGACACTTCCTTCTTTCGTCACTGCGAGGCCACGAAGTGGCCGTGGCAGTCTCAAAGACCAACGGAATGAGATTGCTTCGTCGCTTACGCTCCTCGCAATGACAGAAAAGAGGACGCTCGCAATGACAGAAGGGAAAATCCTCGCAATGACTGAAGAGGGAGCAAAGGAGAGATTGCTTCGCTGACGCTCGCAATGACAGGGGAGAGGAGAGGTTCTAATTGCAAGAATAGAGCGGAACGAAGAGAGATGATCAGATTAGTAAATGAGATAACAAGAGAGGAGGAAATATAGACAGTTAGAGGAAAAATCGGATGGTTTAAAAATAGCTTAGAGGCATGTAGACTAATTTGTAGATTATAACTCATTGATTTAAAGTGGTTTTTAGGTTCTTAGTGATTAAGTTAAGCTTCAGATGTTTGGCAAAGAGGTTGAACTGGTTATTCCCACCAGAGAACCTTACAACTCATACTTAGTGCGTCCAAATGAAAAGATGAGGATGAGAAAGTTCCTGTTACAGATTTATCATGCTTAGTTGACTCAGAGGGAAAAATGACAATTGCTTTTGCAATTCCAACTGAAGGACGAGGGCTAATCTTTAAATCTGACGACGAGAATCTTGAACCCAGAGGTAGCGATAGAGGAACTACCGGAGGCGAGATTAGATCTTCCGAAGTTAGAGCTACAATTTTAGCATGATTACGACAATCTGCTGTATTTCATGGAAACAGAAGACGAAGAGGGAACTTGCTACTTCATTCATTACGAAGGCGGTAAGCTTAGAATGTTAAAAATAGGACCTGATGGTGAGGCAGTTGAGGTATTTATTAGATTTGATGGAGATTTACTGGATAAAGACTCTGTTACCGAGGCCATAGAAAATGCGGGTCCAATGTTTGGCGAATGTTGTAAGGCAGAGATTTGTAAAGATGAACTATCCGTAGTTATTAACCTTGTCAGCGAGAATGGCACTAAGAAGGTGATTAATTTACCTTACGACTTAACTCGAAAATCGATCTCACATTGATCAAGTATAAGTTGAGCCTCTGTAAGGTTTACACTGAGAGTAATTGACAGACCTTGCCTTGGCTAGTTGGCCCGAGTATATCTCCCCCTGTCATTGCGAGCGATGCAAATCTTCATTGCGAGGGGCGAAGCAATCGCACGCCTCATCCTCTAGTATTGCAGTATTCGTCGCATTATGCTAAGCTGCTAGAGAGCAGTGAGCGCCTGATTGCGAGAGAGATTTGAGCCCGGACCTGAGAATCGGACTATATGTTTGAAAAATAAGGGAAAAATGCAAAATTAGCTCTTTGAAAAGAGGGTGAGGTTCTCGGGGAATTGAAAATCAACGGGTTGAGCGAGATTTTGAGTTAAAAAAGGGAGAAAAAATGACCAATATCGACAGAAATTTGGGAGGTTCTTGCAGAAGGCATCTGGAGGCTTTGAGAATAGAGGCTTCTAGATGGGTGCTCCTCAAATACCTTCAGATCAGGAGGGGTTACAACCTATATAAGTAGCATTCTGGCGGTGATTTTTATCTTTGAGCTTATCTGCTGCGAGCTCCTTTTCGGAAAGGATTCTCGTAAGTCTCATGTTTTCATTCTCAAGGATCCAAAACTCTTTGTCTCACTAAATGACATACCATTTGATCTCTGTCTCCGCTTATATCTTACATAAGGTGAGTCAGTGGAGCTCTCACGATATATCTCAAACTAAATAGCTACCTGGGAGTTTGTCATCAGAGAGGATCTGCATGATTTTTTCAGAGAGATAATCCGGAAAGGCATCTAAAAGGACAAGGAGAAAGGTGAAGCCCGCCTTTGTCTCGACGGAGCCAGTGATTTGTATATTGATTTGCCTATTGAAATTGCAATTAGGTATTTTTCTCGACATAGAGTATCAGAGCCGCTTTGAGGAGCTGGTTATCTCAAGGTCTTTTACCGCTTCCTTAGATACATCCACGCATTAAATCCGCATAAAAAGACAGTGAGTATAAAGATAATGTAACGGGGAAGTTCGATATATACGATTTTTTCTAAGTAATGTGGGATGAATGAGCCTGTATATGAAAAGGCAGGATCATGCTTTGATCTCAGCCATACCTCAAGGTAGGTGAGGGGGCAGTACCAGTCAAACATCTGGATAATAAAGGCAAAGATGAGACCTGAGATGTGTAATATTTTCATAGCCCTGTACTTTACCCCTAAGAATGCGCCAAGTATCAAAAAAACTATCCATAGCAAGTGTATCACTACAACTGCATCAGCAAGGATTTTGTAAGGCAAGTACTACATTCCTCCTCTTTCCTGCTTCTGGTATTTGAACATATTATGCTTTATTGTCTATTCTTCATGCAGCGAAAAATTGAAATACTCCTTTTAAAAACCATGCCTTAATACCTCCCCCGCCGGCTTAACCCACCTATGGGTCTCCAATAAATCCAACGTATATCAATGGTGACTATCCTACTTTTTGAAAATATCATGTTTCGCATATTATAATCTCTCTATGATTGACACGCTCAAGATATTTGAAGACCTGAAGGAGGATATTGCTCCATCCGCTGCAAAGAAGATAGCAGAGACTATCGGAAGAGTCTTTGCAGAACTGAGGGATACAGTAATAAAAGAGGAATTCGCTGAGCTAAGAAAGATAGTAGCTGAACTAGCCCAGGCTCAAAAGAGAAGTGAGGAGAGGCTAGATAGACTAGAGAGAGTGGTAGCTGAGCTTGCAGAGGCTCAGAAAAGAACAGAGCAGAGACTGGAAGAGCTAGCCCAGGCTCAGAAGAAAACAGAGCAGAGACTTGAGGAGCTAGCCCAAGCCCAGAGGAAAACGGAGCAGAGACTTGAGGAGCTAACCCAAGCTCAGAAGAAAACGGAGCAGAGACTTGAGCAGCTATCCCAAGCTCAGAGGAAAACTGAAGAAGAACTCAGAGCCCTTATCGGTGAGCATAAAAAGACTAGAGAGCAACTTGGTGGTCTTACTCACACAGTGGGATATGTGCTTGAAGACAGAGCTTACAAAGGCCTACCTACCCTTCTTGCAAGAGACTTCAATGTAGAGATCACTGAACCTATCAAGCGGGATTTCATTGAACTCTCCCCAAACGTGTATGAAGAGTTAAACATAATAGGCAGAGGTAGGAGAGAAGGAAGGAGTGTGGTAATACTTGGTGAATGTAAGACTCAGCTTAAGAAAGCTGATATAGATGCTTTTCTTAAGCGAGTGAGGAGACTTGAGAAGGCTTTTAGTGAGGAGAGGATTCTTGTTGCAGTTACCTATCAGGCCTCACCGCCAGTAAGAGCTTATGCGAGTGAGAAGGGAGTCAAGCTTTACTTCTCCTATGAGATGCCCCTTTGAGAATCAAGAAGGATAGCTCACTACATCTGTTAGATTATTGCTGATTCACTATACCTGATATGTTCCATTTCCTGGAACAAAATAACAGCGATGACCTTCCGATCGGGAGTGGTTACTACTCTGTCGACCCTTTCTGTCATTGCGAGCTCCCTCTTCTGTCATTGCGAGGAGCATAAGCGACGAAGCGATCTCATTCCGTTGGTCTTTGAGACTGCCACGGCCACTTCATGGCCTCGCAGTGACATGTGGGGTGTCAGAGATCCCTTTCCTGCCTTTATTCTCTCCCTCATAGCTCTCTCTATCCTTTACCAATCTCATTAGAACCATGTCTTTCGTTAATCGTGATACCCTCATAGCAGAAAGATTATACTCAGAATACAATGGATTAAAACCAGAAATCAACGGAGATAGTATTCATCTTTTGATTCAAGTTTTACAGGTAAAGATTTCTGATATTAGTAAACGAAGCAAGAGAGTTAGCTTTAAGAAGCGTAAAAGTCATTAGACTACATTAGGTGGGACAGGAAAATAAGAGTCTTTGAAATATTCAGTTTTTTAAATAAAATATGCCCTAAATTGATGAAGTCGGGATACACGAAAACCAAGTGATAAGTCTGGAAGACCTTAATGTGAAGGGAATGGTGAAAAATGGAAGACTGTCCAAACACATCTCTGACAGTAGGTGGTACGAATTTAGACGTCAACTTGAATATAAAGCGCTGTGGTATGATAGAGAAATTAGATACACGCCAAGATTTTCAGCATCCAGTAAGACCTGTAACATCTGTGGGTTTTTTAATCCAGAACTTACATTATCCCAGCGAAAGTGGAAATGCTCTAACTGTGGAACCATCCATGATAGAGACATAAATGCAGCGATTAATATACGAGGGTGGGACACACCCGAAATAACGCCTGTGGAGACACCACTGGCGGTGGAACAGGTGCCCAAGCTCCTGGTGTACGAGTCATGTGTCGGTGAAGCAGGAAACTCACGGGATGCAAGGGATTTCAATCCCGTGAGTATATCACATTTAAATGGCAGATAGATACTTTCTCTCTGCAAATTCTTCCTTTTTGCCGAGGTTCCAGTTTCCAACTGGTCTTAGATAGCCAACTACTCGGGAGTAGACTTCGCAGTTTTTTCCACATTTTGAACAATTGTATACTTCTCCCTCCAAGTATCCACAATTAGGACAAATGCTAAAGGTGGGAGTTATGCTTATATAGGGAAGCCTGTAGTTTTCAAACACCTTTTTAATGAAGCCGGCAAGTTTTTCTTTTTCCGGAGAATGTCCAAGAAAAATATGAAGAACCGTTCCACCTGTGTATTTACATTGAAGTTCATCCTGGTTGTCAAGTATGTAATTTATTGATTCAGTAAAACCTACAGGAAGCCAAGTAGAGTTTGTATAATAAGGGTGTTCATAACCTTGCGTGTATATATCTGGATATTTTTCTTTATCTATTTTTGCAAGTCGGTAGCTGGTGCCTTCTGCGGGAGTTGCTTCAAGGTTGTACAGATTACCTGTTTCTGTCTGAAACTCTTTAAGTTTTTCTCTGATGAAATCGAGCACTTTAAGGGCAAAGTTTTTTCCCTCTTCAGTCCATATTCCGCAGTGCCCTTTGCCCTTATTCTTTTTATGCATGTTGACGATTGCTTCATTCATTCCTATAATGCCGATTGTTGAGAAGTGATTTGCCCAGTATTGTCCTGTTTTCTCTTTTACCTGTGCCAGGTAGTATTTTGAGTATGGATAGAGTCCCGCTTCTGTTAAGCGTTCGAGTGCTTTGCGTTTTATCTCTAAGGAGGTTTTTGCAATTTCCATTAATCTTGAGAGTCTATCTAAAAATTCTTCTTCGCTTTTACTTAAATAGCCAATTCTTGGAAGATTAATTGTTACCACTCCGATAGAACCAGTAAGAGGATTTGAACCAAATAGTCCTCCACCTCGACTCTTTAGCTCACGGCTATCAAGACGGAGTCTGCAACACATGGAACGGGTATCCTCTGGTCGCATGTCAGAATTTATAAAATTTGCAAAGTAGGGAATACCGTATTTTGCCGTTGCTTCCATTAAAATATCTACAACAGGGCTTTCCCAGGGAAAATCAGTTGTTATATTTATTGTTGGAATTGGAAATGTGAAGACTCGACCTTTAGCATCACCCTGCGTATAGACTTCAAAAAGGGCTTTGTTAAACATATCAATTTCCTTTTGAAATTCCGAATAGGTTGTATCCTGTGGCTTGCCGCCTATAATTACTGCCTGATTTTTAAGATACTCTGGCACTTTAAGGTCAAGAGTTATGTTTGTGAAAGGAGTCTGAAATCCTACCCGAGTTGGCACATTTAGGTTAAAAATAAACTCCTGAAGAGCCTGTTTTACCTGTGTGAAGCTTAATCTATCATAGGCAATAAATGGTGCAAGCAAAGTGTCCACATTGGAAACAGCTTGAGCACCTGCTGTTTCACCCTGCAGCGTGTAGAGAAAGTTTATTAGTTGTCCAAGAGCAGATCTAAAATGCTTAGGAGGCTTGCTCCATACCTTACCTTCTACACCTCCAAAGCCCTTAATGAGAAGATCCATTAAATCCCAGCCCACGCAGTAAGATGCAAGAACATTTAGATCGTGAATATGTAGGTCTCCGCTAATGTGAGCATCTCTTACCTCTGGTGGATATATTTTCTGAAGCCAATAGGATTTGCTTATCTCAGAAGAGATGTAATTATTTAGCCCCTGCAACGAATAGCTCATGTTGCTATTTTCCTGCACTCTCCAGTCAACTTTTGAAAGATAACTGTCCACAAGGTCAAGTCCGCTCTTTCTTGCGATTTCTCGCATTTTAGTATGCTGGTCTCGATAGATAATATAAGCTTTGGCAGTTCTACGATAGGGACTGTCAAGGAGCACTTCCTCGACAATGTCTTGAATTTCCTCTACATGCGGGTCTCTATCACGGATGAGTTCCTCGGCAAGAAGTAAAACCTTAATTGTGAGTCTTTTTGCAGTAGCATAGTCAAACTCTTCTGTTGCCTTGCCAGCTTTTGATATGGCAATTGTTATTTTTTCCGGATCAAAAGGAACAATGCGTCCATCTCTTTTTATGATATTTTTAAACATGCAGACCTCCTAAGGATTAATTTTTAAATTTTTCTCTCATTCTAATTGCAGCAATTACCATGTTTCTCAGAGCACCCTCTATCTCATAGTAAGTTCTTGTTTTAAGCCCGCAGTCAGGATTTATCCAGATAAGTTTTTTATCTAGAAGTTTAATTGCCCTATCTATCATTTCAGTCATCTCCTCCACTGAAGGTATTCTTGGAGAATGAATATCGTAAACTCCTATTCCAATGCCTAAGTCATATTTGAAGTTTTCAAAGGCTTCAAGAATTTCTGCCTTGCTTCTTGAGGCTTCAATAGAAATAACATCAGCATCAAGGGCATAGATTTCCGAAATTATCTCATTAAAATCAGAATAACACATGTGAGTGTGTATTTGGGTAGTTGGACTAACCTGAGAGGTTGTTAAATGGAAACTACCGATTGCCCACTGGAAATAATCTTTATGTTTATGACTTTTTAAGGGTAGCCCCTCTCTAAAAGCAGGTTCATCGATTTGAATAATTTTTATTCCTTCTTTTTCAAGATCAAGCACCTCTTCTCTAAGAGCTAAGGCTATCTGATATACCATCTCCTTCCTGGAGATATCCCTTCTTGGAAAGGACCACTGAAGTATTGTTACTGCTCCTGTAAGAATTCCTTTTAATGGTTTTCTTGTAAGTGAGGCGGCATAGAGGGTTTCTTTTAATGTAATAGGAGCCTTTCTCTTAATGTTGTCGTAAATTATTGGCGGTCTCACGCATCTTGAACCATAGGACTGAACCCATCCATTTTTGGTGCATATAAAACCATCTAACTGCTCTGCAAAAAACTCAACCATGTCTGTGCGTTCAAATTCGCCATGCACTAGCACATCTAAACCAAGATTTTCCTGAAGTTTAACAGCTTTTTCTATTTCCTTTCTTATGTACTGTTCGTATTCAGAAGAATTTATTTGTCCCTTTTTATATTTGTTTCTTATTTTTCTTAACTCGGGAGTTTGGGGAAAGCTACCAATGGTGGTTGTCGGAAATAGTGGTAGATTAAGATTTTTCTGCTGTAATTCATATCGCACAGAAAATTCAGGTGTTCTTCTCCTGATTGAGTTTTCAATTTCATCAAGAGATTTATCAGGAAGAGGAAAAACTGCGGTAGCTTTTTGCTGAAAGGATATTTTACCAGTTATTAAAGCCTCTTTAAGAAGTGTTAATTCCTTTATTTTTTCATCTGCAAATGAGAGTGAATTTAAAATATCTTCTGGTAAAAAGCCTTCCTCAGATTTTACTGTAATTGGCAGATGATAAAGAGGCGAGGCATTGGATAGAATGAGTCTGTTACCAACAATGTTAGTAAGAGACTCCAAATTTTTTAGTGTATCTGTAAAATTTATCTTCCAAGGATCTCTACCTGAGACCACTCCAGCAATGAGGATTTTATTATTTGGAAATCCAAACTCTTTAATATTTTCGAAGTTTTCATCACCTTCAACAAAATCAAGCCCTATTCCGTCGACAGAGAGACTGTGGATAATCTGCTCAAACTTTGATAATGATTCATAGTAGGTTTGGACAAAAATTAAGAGATTAGGCTTATTTTTGTAAATTTTTTTATATCCTTCTATGAGCAACTCGGCCTCCCAATTTTCAAGATCCATAACAAGCCATGGTTCATCAAGTTGAATAACCCATGCTTCAGCATTTGAGAGTTCTTTGATAATTTGCAAATAGACATTGATGAGACTTTCGAAAAGATTTTCAAAATGTTCTTTTCGAACTTTACTTATTTTTAAATACGTAAAAGGACCAACTATCACTGGCTTTGTCTTTATTTTGAGTTTGTCTTTAAGAAGGGCAAATTCCCTGAGTGGTTTGTTTTCATTAAGAGAAAATTCCGTATCCTTTTCTATTTCAGGCACTATGTAGTGATAGTTCGTGTTAAACCACTTGGTCATTTCACTTGGCGAAGCATTATCTGTACCTCTTGCCATGGCAAAAAGCGTATCTATAGTTGATTCGATTTTTCTAAATCTCTTAGGTATGGCATTTACCATGAGAGAAACATCTAGCACGAAATCATAGAAAGAAAATTCATTACATGGCACAATGTCAATTTCGTTTTCAATAGCCTTTTTTGCCATTTCAACAATTAGTCGATCGCCTTCATCAAGAAGTTCTTTTTTTGAAGATTTGCAGCTCCAGTAGGACTCTAATGCTTTTTTTAGCTCTCTGTTAGGCCCTATTCGCGGATAGCCAAAAATGGTGGTTTTAATGTTTGACATGAGTATCCTCCCTCGAGGTCTTATGAAGTCCAAAGGACTTCACCTTAGATAGGTCTTCCGACTTAGGGCTAATGTGCCTACTTGCCCGCCTTCCCAGAGCATTCGCTCCAGTGGCTAAATTGGGCTTTCGTTCCCTACACGGCTGCGGGGCAGCGGAGGATTCTCACCTCACTTCCCTTACATCTAAGGAATTTAAACTTAAATGAATTATTCAACTCCTGTCAAGATATGATAGAATTAACCATGTTTTATCGACTGATTGCTACATTTTTTTATATAGGATATTGTCCTTTAGCTCCAGGTACTGGTGCCTCAATATGTGTAATGGTAATTATCTGGATTCTAAATCCATCTAATCTGTCTGTCATAATTCTTTTTTTAACCACTTTCATCCTTGGCGTTATTTCATCCGAAAGGATAGAAAAGAAAGAAGGCAAGAGTGATCCGAATTTTGTGGTGATAGATGAGGTTACTGGATATCTTGCAGCATTGATTTTTATCCCTATTGAGCCTATAAATCTTTTTCTTGCCCTTATACTATTTCGCTTTTTTGATATAGTAAAACCGCCTCCCATAAGGCAGATTGAAGGGAAACTTAAGGGAGGCATTGGAATTATGATAGATGATATCATTGCCGGAGTATTTGCCAATCTTCTAATTAGAGTTTTTTTGATGTTATGATATTCTATGCGCATTTTTATAGCTGTAGAGTTACCTGAAGAGATTAGAAAGACTCTTTTCTCTTTAGTTCCAACTAAGTTTCCCTTTGATGGAGTAAATGTGGTTGCCCAGGAAAATCTTCATATAACTTTGAAATTTTTAGGTGAAGTCGAATCTTCATTAATAGAAAAGATAAAGGAAGCATTAAGTTTAATCGCTAAGAAGCATTCATCCTTTACGCTTAATATAAGTTATCCAGGAGTTTTTCCTGATACTTCGAGACCAAGAGTTATATGGATTGGAACAGAAAACTCAAAGGAGATTAAAGCTCTTGCTCGAGATATTGAAAAAGAGATGGAAGCTATGGGTTTTCCCTCTGAAAAGAGAGATTTTAAGTCCCATATTACTCTTGCAAGAGTAAAAAATTTTCAAAATGGAAGATTACTTTTTGAGCGGATAAATAAAAATTTTAGAGAAAAGCACCTATCCTCCAAAAATATAAACCTTCAATTCAGCGTTAAAGATTTTGTTTTAATGAAAAGCACTCTTACTCCACGAGGCTCTATTTATGAAGTTTTGGAAAAATTTCCTCTTTGTTAATTTTTTAATCTATTTAATATATCCATCAAAACTTCACCAGCTGACTGATGAAAGATTATTTCAGCCATATAATCCCAGTCTGTTTCAGATTTGTTTACAAAAATAAGCTTCCCTCCATTTTTAAAGGTAATTCTGGGAATTGAAGCAGCTGGTTCTACCTGAAGAGAACTTCCTATGACAAGCATTAAATCGCATTGAGAAGCTAAACTACTTGCCAGAAAAAGTTCTTTTTGAGGCATTGGTTCTCCGAAGAATACAACCTTTGGCTTAATAATACCTCCGCACTCATAGCAAAGTATGTCCTTTTCTCCTTCATTTAATCTTGCATAGATATTAGATATTGGAAAGGTTTTATCGCAGCCAAGACAAATAGCCTCATGATTGCTTCCGTGGAGTAAAATTATATTTTTACTCCCGGCCTGTTCGTGAAGACCGTCTATGTTTTGGGTAATTACATATCTTATTAACCCCATTTGTTCAAGCTCTGCAAGGGCATTGTGGGCTTTATTAGGCTTTGCACCAAGGAGTTCTCTGAGAAGCTCTTGTTTCATCCTCCAGAATTCTTCTCTTGCATCTTTTTTAGTAAGAAATTCTTGATAGGTTACAATTTTAAATCTTTTCCAGATTCCGTCGGAACTTCTAAAGTCAGGAATGCCTGATTCTGTTGAAATTCCTGCTCCTGTAAAGGCTATTGCAAATCGAGAATTTTTAATAAGTTCTGCAGATTTTTTTATTTTTTCTTGATAGTTCATGATACTTATTAGTTATATTAAAAATATGGCAACTAAATCAAGTTTAAAAGGACTTCTTACAGCAGAAAGTTTTCTATATCTTCTTGGTTTACTTCTTACTACCTCTGAATTGTTAGCAAAAATTTTTGGGAACAGCCTTTGTACAAGCGAGGGATGTAGAATTGTTGAAACCTTTGTAAGAGGCGGTGAGATAATTCTTGTTGTTGGAGGAGTCCTGCTATTTGGTGTTCTTTTATTCCTCTCAATAAGCGGTAGATTTTCTCTTATTCATTCGACAATTTTGATTGCAGCACTTGCTGTGGAGGGGTATCTTTTAGGATTTCAAAGTTTTATTATCAGAGAATTTTGTGTTTTTTGTCTTGCCGTGTTCAGCATTATTTTTATAGCCACTTTTTTAAGGTTTTTAAAAGGAAAGAGAGAGCTCTCTTTTGCTTTTTTAAGCCTTATCTCGGTTTTTTTTATAACCTATTTAGTTAATCCAGGTTTTAGTGCTTTTCCAGAAAGTCGGTATGTTCTTCTTTATTCAAAAGACTGTCCTCACTGTAAGGAGGTTATACAGTATTGTAAGGAGCTTTCCATACCAGTGGAGACAATAGAGGCGAAAAATGTTGCTGGCACTCTCCGAGCAATGGGAATTAACTCTGTTCCGGTTTTACTCTGTAATGAGGACACAGAAAAGAAGTTTATTCTTGGTGTTGACTCTATAAAGGAATATCTTTTTGCAAAGGCAGGCTCTGTCAAGGAAACGAAAGGAGTTTGCCCTATTTTTACACCCTCAGAGTGTAAGTGACATCATTGTTTTTGATAGTTTTTGAAAAAATGTTATATTAATCACATGAAATGGCTATTAATATCCTACAGTCTTCCTGCAAATCCATCTAAGGCAAGGGTTTATGTCTGGAGGGAACTAAAAAAATTAGGAGCAATAAATCATCAAACCCTCTGGTTACTTCCCTATAGCAAGGAATATCTCAATAAACTGCAAAACCTTGTAAAAACCATCCAGGACTTTGGAGGAGAGGCAGTCATAGTTGAAGGTAGGGTATTAGACAAAGCAGATGAAGAAAAAATTTATAGAGCCTTCATAGTAGCCAGAGACAAGGAATATGAAGAACTAATTTCAAAATGTGAGGATTTCTTTAAAGAAATATCCACCGAGATTGAAAAGCAGAATTTTATCTTTGCAGAAGTTGAGGAAAACGAAGAAGAGCTCCAAAAACTAAAACAGTGGTTTAAAAAAATAGAAAAGAGAGATTTTGTAAAAGCTCCACTTCGAAAGGTTGCTCTTGAAAAAATAAAAAAATGTAATCGCCTAATGGAAGAGTTTTCAAGAAGAGTTTATAGGGAAAATAGGAATAATTAAAGGGCTATAATTAAATGTATTTCAGGAGGAATGGTGGCTAAAAGATTTAAAGTCATACTCTTTTCTCTTTTAGTGACGGCATTTAACCTATCTACTATTTCCGAGGTAATTGCAGATTCTATTAAACTTCCTGCTCCTCATTTTGATGGCAAGATTAGCGTTGAGAAAGCCATAAAGGAGAGGCGTTCTGTGAGAGAATATACCAATAAACCTCTTAACCTTCAAGAAATATCTCAACTTCTCTGGGCAGCTCAGGGAATTACTGATCCCAGAGGACTTAGAACTGCTCCATCTGCAGGTGCACTTTATCCTTTAGAGATTTATCTTGTGGCCTTTAATGTTCATAATTTACAAAAGGGAGTTTACAAATATAACCCGAAGACCGAGGAAATTATAAGGATAAAAAATGGAGACTTTAGGGAGGAGTTGACAAAAGCAGCACTGGGTCAGCCCTGGATAAAAAATTCGATGGCTTTAGTTGTGATTGTTGCCAATTATGAAAGAACTACGAGAAAATACGGACAGAGAGGATTTAGATATGTCCATATGGAGGCAGGAGCAGTAGCACAGAATATCCATCTTCAAGCAGTATCCTTAGGAATTGGTACAGTTGTTGTAGGGGCTTTCAATGATGAAGATGTAAAGAAAATCATGAATTTTCCCTCTCAAGAAGACCCATTAATAATTATGCCCTTAGGAAAAATGAAAAAGTAAATTATCACAACAAAAGTTTTTAGTATCCTATTTTTATTTGCATTTCTTATAGCGTTCTCAAAATATGTCCACTAGGTATCTTTCAATACATTTTAAAGCATTTTGGGCTAGTTTATTGAAGAAGGTCTATAGTAACAATTGTTACAAAATATATTGACAAAAATATTAATAAAATTGTAACATTAGTTACAAACATTAAGGAGGTAAATGTCATGGAAACCTTTTATATTATTGGAATGATAATGGCAGGTCTTTTTTTCGGATGGACAATTGGCTCCCATTATACCGGTGCAGTTATGGGAACAGCCTATGGTGCTAAACTTGTAACACTAAGAAAGGCAACGTTCTTAATTGCCATAAGTGCTCTTCTTGGAGCAATGCTTCAGAGTCATGAAGTCGTAAAGACTGTGGGCACAGAGGTTATTTCAAAGGAGTATCTAACGCCATTTAGGGCAATGGTTATGATGCTAAATGCTGCTCTAGTTACGGCTGTAAACACATGGTTGAAGCTTCCCATTTCAACAGCTCAGCTCGCAGTATTTTCAATTGTAGGGGTTGGACTTGCAACTGCTTCTCCAATTGCCTGGGAGAGAACCATTTTACCTTTGGCTATTACATGGATTGGGACTCCCATTGTGGGGTGCATTTTAGGTTTTATTCTTACAAAATTTGTTGGAATTTTTAAGACAAGTGTTTTTGAAAATTTTAAAAAATATGTTCTACTTTTAGTTTGTTGCTATGCCTCTTACACTCTTGGTGCTAACAATAGCGGGCTTGCTGTGAGTGTACTTTATGGAAGTGGTGTGGTTAAGTCTTTGCTTTTTGGTGGATTCATAGGTGGATTTGTGGTAGGTATTGGAGCTCTCACATGGGGAAGACCTCTTCTTGAGAAGGTTGGGCTACATATTGTGCAGCTTGACCGTAACAGTGCGATTGGTGCTCAGTTTGCACAGGCTACAACAGCATATATTGCAGCCTTGCTTGGCTACCCCACATCAATGAATCAGGCAATAGTGGGTGGAATAGCTGGCGCAGGTTTTGCAAGGGGAACTCAGTATGTGAAAATCAAAGTGGTTAAAGAAATTGTTATAAACTGGTTTGTCTCCTTAGCTGTAGCCTGTGGTACAGCATTTTTACTTTATAAACTGCTTTCAATGTTATTAGGAGATAGTTAATATCTCTAATTACTTTACTATTGTAACAGGACAGGTTGCATAGGTGGCTACTCTTCTTGAAACTGAGCCAAGTAGCCACCTTTCAATTTTTGACATTCCCCTTTGTCCCATTATTATTATGTCAACTTGGTTCTCTGCTGCGTATCTTACGATTTGGTCAGCAGGGTGTCCTACCACAATTTCTGTTTTTATTTGCACATTATAATCCTTTGCAAGGGTTTGTAGTTTTTCGAACTCCTTCTTGTAGTATTCTGTGGCACTATCAATAACAGCCTTTACTTCTACTATATCAGCAGGCTCGGGAGGCTGAGAGACTGAAAGAACTAATATTTCCCGCTCTTTGGCTTGGCACTCTTTTGAGAGTTTAAGGGCAAATTCAAAGGCCCTGCATGCTTCTTGGGAACCATCGAAAGCAACTAAAATTTTCTTAAGCATAATTATTCCTCCTTCTTTCTTTTAGGTAAAAGATATTTTGGTAAATAAAAGGCATTTGCTATAAATGTAGGAATTACTGCTGAGCCGATGACAGCAACAATTAAAAGAGAATACTGTGTCTGGTCAATTATTCCGTGGTTGTAACCAAAAAGGGCTGATATTGAGCCGAATGTAAGTCCGGTGGACATAAGAAGTGTTGTGTACATACCTTCTTTGTGTCTGAATTTAAAAAATTTTGTAATAGGATATACGCCAATAAATTTAGTTAACATTTTCCCAAAAAGCAGTATGAAAAGCGGTAGTAGCATAACAATGATTGATGGAAGTGAGACAAAGTAGCCTGCTCTTAAGAAATATACTGGAGTTAGAAATCCGAAGGTAAGTGTGCGAAGTCTTCTAATGAGTCCATGATCTTTACCAACACTTCCAGCCAGAACCATGCCAATAATATATGCAGGAAGCACTGCCTCTGAACCTGACCAAATTGCCAGAGCACCTATTCCAAAGAGAACAAACAGAAGATATTTTGCCTCAAACTCTGAAGGTTTTCCTCCTAATTTTTTAAATATCAAGGGTGTTATAAATGGCAATGAGAGAGAGAGAAACACCGTAGCACCAGCAAAGATAATGGTCTTGAGAGTAAAAGGTGAAAACATTATTCCAAGCGCCATTACAGTACCCAAGTCATTTACAAAACAGGCAGCAAGAATAATCTTCCCGAATTCTGTTTTGTTAAGTCCAAGCTCAAGCATTACAGCATATACAACTGCCACAGATGTTGTTGAAAGAGCAATACCGGCAAGCCAGCTTGCATCAGCTGACCAGTTAAGCATATAGTAAGCAATAGCAGCACAACCTAAAAAAGGCGTCAAAAAGGCTACTATGCCAATGCCAAGGGTTTCTTTCCATTTTGCCCTCAAAATCTCTGGATCAAGTTCTGCTCCTGCAAGAAATGTAAGGAGTATTGCTCCTGTGCTTGATAGAAACTTAAGCCAGGGCTCATTAGCATTGATAATGCTTAATCCAAGGAAGCTTATAAGTATTAGTTGAGCAATGGCACCAACGGTTATTTCTGTAAGAGCAGTTGCAAGCTTAAGCTTTGTGGATAAGAAAGTAGCAATTAAAGCGAGAAAAAACCAGAAAGAAGCATTCAGTAAGGTTTCGTGCATAAAAAACTCCTAACCATCTTAGTTTATGGTTAGGAGTCATCATCTCCTAAAAATTAGGAGCACTTAATGACGGACTCCATCGCCTTGATTCATTATAGCACTCGACTTTTTTCAAAATCAATAATTTTTTAGAGAGTTTAAACACTGATGCATAGAATTGCAAAAGAAGCCTTTTAAATTGCTTTGGCAATGAGATTAATTTGACTTTTCTTCCTGTTGAGACTATTGCAGTCACTGGATTAAGATCTTGTTTAATCTTCACTATATAGCTTGCTCCACAGGTCTTCATAATAGAATAGCTTTTTAAATAGCCAGGTTCTATTGTTTAGATTCCATTCTACTGTTGATTTTAAACCTGATTCAAATTTAGTTGTTGGTGTCCACCCAACTTTATTTTTTATTTTTTCACTGCATATGGCAAATCTTTTTTCATGACCAGGTCTGTCTGGAACATATTTTATCAAGCTTTCTGGTTTATCGAGTAGTTTTAGAATTTGCTTCACAATATCGATAACTTGATATCTCTCTCCGCTTCCAACATTGAAAACTTCTCCAGGTTTTCCTTTCTCTAAAACAGCAAAAATAGCTCTAATGCAATCGCAAAGATATAACCATTCACGGATAATATCACCAGAACCGTAAATTGGAATCTGCTCATTTCTTAAAGCTTTAAGTACTGTCATTGGAATGAGCCTTTCTGGATTCTGCCAGGGCCCATAAATGCTACATAGGCGAAGTGTAATTACAGGTAATTTAAGCGCTCTCCAATAAACTTGTCCAAGCATGTCTGCAGAGGTTTTGCTAACTGCATAGGGAGAACGCGGATTAAGTGGGCAGTCTTCGTCTCTTTCGCCTTCTTTTATTTCTCCGTATTCTTCGTAGGAGGTTATATTAATAAATTTTTTTACTTCAAACTCTTTTGCAAGCTCAAGAAGATATATAGTGCCAATTATATTTGTTTCCATAAATATACTTGGTTCAATTACTGACTTGTCTATATTAGTCTCCGAGGCGAAGTGCAGCACAGCCTCGGGTCTTTGTTTCTCAAAAATTTTTCGTAATTCGTCTCTGTCGAGAATATCTGTAGTGTAAAATTCTAATCTGTCCTGAATGGGTTTTAGCCTTTCAAGGTCTCCTGCATAGGTTAATTTATCAATAACTGCCACTTTCCATCCCTTTCTTGCAGCCAATCTGACAAAGTCACTTCCAATAAAACCAGCACCTCCAGTGACAAGCACTTTCATTGTCAGAACCTCCTAAGACTTTTTTGTTATTATACCAAAATTAAAAAGGGATGTTTTAAAATAATAAAAAGAATATTTTTTAAGGAGGTGGGTACGGTATGCCAATTTACGAGTATGAGTGCCTGAAATGTAGCAAAATTCACGAGATTATGCAAAAATTTAGTGATGAGCCTTTGAAAAATTGTCCTATTTGTGGAGGAGAGGTGAAAAAACTACTTTCTCAGTCCTCCTTCATTTTAAAAGGTAGCGGATGGTATGTTACCGATTATGTGCGAAAAAATGATTCAAATAATAATGGCAAAAATTCTAACAATAAAGCTTCGGAAAAGACCGAACAGAAGGCAAGCACATAAATGATAAAACCCCACATTCATGTACCCTATACCAGATTTTATGAGTATTTGGATATTATTCAAAGAGAAAAGTTAAATTTAGAGATATATTTTGATGCAAAGAGCCTTGATGAAATTACCGAAAAGGAAGTTTTAAAACTTAAAGAAAACTTAAATTATGGACCGTCTTTATCGTTTCACGGTCCGTTTATGGATTTGTCTCCCGGCGCTGTAGATTATAAGATAAGAGAGTTAACAATTGAGAGATTCAAACAGGTTTTTCAAATTGCTGAAATTCTTAAGCCCCTAACAATTGTTTTTCATTCAGGCTATGATAAATGGAAATACGCTTTTAAGATAGATTTGTGGCTTAAGCAAAGTTTAATTACATGGGAGCAAATTTTACCAATTGCAGAGAAACTAAAAATAAAAATAGCCATAGAAAATATTTTTGAAGAAGAACCACAAAACTTGAAGACACTCATGGAAAAAATTTCTTCGCCCTATATGGGAATTTGTTTTGATACCGGTCATTTTAATCTTTTTTCAAAAACAGAGTTAGATGAATGGATATCGGTTATAGGAGAACATATAATCGAATTTCATCTTCACGACAATAGAGGTTTCAAAGATGAACATCTTGCTATTGGAAGCGGATGCTTTGACTTTAAAAAATTATTTAAGCTTATGGATGGAAATGATTGCTTACATACTATTGAAGCCCATAACCCTCCTGAGGTATTTAAAAGCCTGGAAAAACTAAAGGAATTGATTAAATAAAAATAATTATGGTATTTTATCCTTTAAAATATATAAAATAAGGGTATAGCCATGGGAAAGATGAAAGGGGCAGAAATTTTAATTGAATGTCTGAAAAGGGAAGGGGTAAAGCATATTTTTGGTTACCCCGGAGGGGTAATACTTGATATTTTTGACTTGCTTTATGATGATCCTGACATTAAGTTAATTTTAACGAGACACGAACAGGGTGCTACTCATGCAGCTGATGGTTATGCAAGAGTGACTGGTAAGCCTGGTGTTGTGCTTGTAACAAGTGGACCAGGAGCCACTAATACTGTTACAGGAATTGCAACTGCCTATATGGATTCAGTGCCTCTTATTGTTTTTACCGGTCAGGTGCCTACTTTCCTAATTGGGAATGACGCCTTTCAGGAAGCAGATATAGTTGGTATTACAAGGCCTTGCACGAAATATAACATTCTTGTAAAAGATGTAAAAGACCTTGCAAGACAAGTAAGAGAAGCCTTTTATATTGCCACATCAGGCAGACCTGGTCCTGTTTTAATAGACCTGCCTAAGGATGTAACACAGGGAAAGGCAGAGTTTGTCTGGCCGGAGAGAGTTTATCTAAGAAGCTATAATCCTACATATGAGGGTAATTATTACATGATTAAGAAAGCTGCCCAAGAGATTGTAAAAGCGAAAAAACCGGTGATTATAGCTGGCGGAGGCTGTGTAATCTCTGAGGCACACGAACACTTAAAAGAGCTTGCTGAATTTACACAAATTCCTGTAACAAACACTCTCATGGGGCTCGGAAGCTTTCCCGGAACCCACGAGCTTTTTCTTGGAATGCTTGGAATGCACGGTACGTATTATGCAAACATGGCTGTACAGAATTCAGACCTCATCATAGCAATAGGTATGAGATTCGATGATAGAGTTACAGGTAAAACTGATGCATTTGCGCCACATGCAAAAATTATTCACATAGATATTGATCCTACTTCAATCCGAAAAAATGTAAGAGTCGACATACCAATAGTAGGAGATGTAAGCAGGGTTCTTCAGGTTTTAAATAAGGTTCTTAAGGAAGAGATTAAGCCTCAGTGGGATGAAATCAGAAAGATTTGGTTAAAGCAGATAAATCAATGGAAAAAAGAAAGGCCACTCACATATGAATATGATCCCGAGGTTATAAAACCTCAGTTTGTAGTGGAAAAGCTATACGAAGTAACAGGAGGAAACGCGATTATTACCACAGAAGTTGGTCAGAATCAAATGTGGGCAGCTCAGTTCTTTAAATACGACAAACCAAGAAGATGGGTTAGCTCTGGAGGACTTGGTACAATGGGATATGGATTCCCTGCTGCAATTGGTGCTCAACTTGCCTTCCCTGATATGACGGTGATAGATATTGCAGGAGATGGAAGCATTCAAATGAATATTCAAGAACTTGCTACAGCAGTCATATATGATTTGCCTGTAAAGGTAGCCATTATAAACAACAGTTATCTTGGTATGGTAAGACAGTGGCAGGAAATCTTTTACGGTGAGAGATATTCCCATACCTATCTGAGCACAGCTCCAGATTTTATTAAGGTAGCTGAAGCCTATGGTGCTGTGGGATTTAGGGCAACAAAACCAAGTGAAGTTGAGCCTGTAATAAGAGAAGCTCTGTCAATTAGGAAACCGGTATTTATGGATTTTGTTGTTGATTGGAAAGAAAAGGTTTATCCGATGGTTCCTCCTGGTGCAGCTATTGATCAAATGATTTTCGAAGAGAAGAAAAAAGAGCGTAAACTGAAGGCAGTTAAGTAAGGAGGATAAAGTGAGGCATACAATATCTGTCCTTGTTGAGAATAAATTTGGTGTTTTAGCAAGAATAGCTGGTCTTTTTAGCGGAAGAGGTTATAATATCGAAAGCCTATCTGTGGGAGAGACAATAGACCCTCAGATATCTATTATGACAATTGTCACTACCGGTGATGACAGGGTTATTGAGCAGATTACTAAACAGTTAAATAGACTTGTAGATGTAATAAAGGTTGTTGATTTAACCGAGATTGAGCATGTGGAAAGAGAGATGATTTTAATAAAAGTTGCTCCAAGAAAAGAAAACAGGCTTGAATTATTAAAAACTGTTGAGATATTTAGAGGCAGAGTAGTAGATTCTGGACCGACCACATATACCATAGAAATAACAGGAGATGAGAAGAAAATACAGGCTTTTCTGGAATTAATGAAGCCTCTTGGGATAAAAGAATTCGTTAGAACAGGCAAAGTAGCAATTCCCCGAGAAATTTCTCAAAGAAAATAAGGAAATTTAAAAAGGAGGAGTAGATGTCAACTAAAGGCAAAGTTTATCTTATTGATGTAACAAATAGAGATGGAGTTCAGACTTCAAGAATTTTACTTCCAAAACTTTCAAAGACTATTTTAAATCTATATCTCGATGAGATGGGAGTTTATCAAAGCGAGATAGGGTTTCCCACTTTAAAACATGAAGTTAACTACATTAATGCCAATCTTGAACTGGCAGAGATTGGAGCATTTAAAAGAATTCACTTAGAAGGTTGGGCAAGAGCAATTCCTGAAGATGTGGAGCTTGCTTTTAAGAATTGTCCAAAAATTAAGCATTTAAATCTTTCTGTATCAACTTCAGAAATTATGATACAGGGAAAGTTTCAGGGAAGAAAAAAATGGGATGATGTGGTTAAGGGAATGTATAACGCAGTAAAGCTTGCAAAAGAACTTGGAGCAGAGACAGTCGGCTTTAATGCAGAAGATGCATCCAGGACAGAACTGAGCAGATTAATAGAATTTATACTTGCAGGTAAAGAGGCTGGTGGTGACAGATTTCGTTATTGTGATACTCTTGGATGTGAAGATCCGATAACAATTTATGAAAGAATCCATACTCTTGCTCTTGCTACAAGATTTCCAATTGAAATGCACTGTCACAATGATTTAGGCATGGCTGAGGCTGTATCTGTGGCAGGTGCGCAGGGAACCATAGAGGCTGGAGTTGACAGTTACATCAACACCACAGTAAACGGATATGGAGAAAGAGCTGGCAATGCTGATTTAGTCTCAACGATTCTTGCTCTTAAGTTTTCCCATGGTTTAAAAGAAAAATGTCCGCTTGATGAAAATGTGAATCTCCATATGGCATGGAAAATAGCCAAATATGCCTCCTATGCTTTCAATATTCCAATACCTATAAATCAGCCAGGCGTTGGTGCAAATGCCTTTGCCCATGAATCTGGAATTCACGCTGATGGAGTTCTAAAAGATCGTTCAAACTACGAACTTTACTCTCCAGAGGATGTAGGTCGTGGAGAGCCTGAGCTTCTTGAAACAGGAAGAATTATTACCACAGGAGAATACGGAGGAATTAAGGGTTTCAGATATGTTTACAGTAAACTCGGTATAGAGTTTCCAAATGATGAAGAGGCAAGAAAGATTCTTGAGCTTGTTCAGTATGCAAATCTCCACACTCAGAAACCTCTTACTGATGACGAACTTAAATTTATAGCAACCTATCCTGACATCGTCAGGCAGATCCTAACAGTAACACCTTAGGAGGAACTCATTTAATGTACACAATTACACTAATCCCAGGTGATGGTATAGGACCAGAAATTTCTGAGGCAATGATAAAAGTTTTAGATGCCACTGGCGTGAAGATTAAGTGGGAGGTTGAAAATGCTGGTGAAGAAGTTTATTTAAAGGAGGGAATTCCGCTTCCAGATAGAGTATTGAATTCAATAAAGAGTAACAGAATTGCCATAAAGGGACCTATAACAACTCCTGTAGGTACTGGATTTAGAAGCGTAAATGTGGCACTTAGGCAGGAGCTTGATCTTTATGCCTGTGTAAGACCCTGTAAGAGCTTTAAAGGTGCCAAAACAAAATATGAAAACATTGACCTTGTAATCGTAAGGGAAAATACAGAAGACCTTTATGCTGGAATAGAGTTTAAAAAAGGTGAGAAGGAAACAGAAGAACTTATAGGTTTTATTGAGTCAAAGTCGGGCAAAAGAATTAGAAAGGATTCTGGAATAAGCATAAAACCTATATCAGTTTTTGGCACAGAGAGAATTGTAAGATTTGCTTTTGAGTATGCTCGGAAAAATGGTAGAAAAAAGGTTACCGCAGTGCACAAGGCAAATATAATGAAGCATACCGATGGACTATTTCTTGAAGTATCAAGAGAAGTTGCTCAGCGATATCCTGATATAGAGTTTGAAGATAAAATAGTTGATAACATGTGTATGCAACTTGTACAAAAACCTGAGCTTTATGATGTATTGGTTCTTCCTAATCTTTACGGTGATATAGTGAGCGATTTAGCTGCAGGACTTATTGGCGGACTTGGACTTGCACCTGGTGCTAATATTGGAGATGAGTATGCAGTCTTTGAACCAACCCATGGCAGTGCTCCTAAATACAAGGGATTAAACAAAGTAAATCCCTTTGCTATTATTCTTAGTGCTGTAATGATGCTCAGACACCTTGGCGAATTTGATGCTGCCAATAAAGTTGAAAAGGCAGTTGCTGAGATAATTGAAGAAGGAAGATATGTCACCTATGACATGAAATCTTCAGATGATCCAAATCCACCGGTGGGAACACAGGAGGTTGCAGAGGCACTAGTTGCCAAAATTAGGAGTTTTTAGTTTTAATAAATAAACTTAATATATGGAAGAAGCTTTTATAATAGCCTTTCTTATTCTCCTTAACGGCATCTTTTCAGCCTCAGAAATTGGAGTTGTTACCCTTAGAAACTCAAGGTTGAGACAGCTTATTGAGGAGAATAAGGAAACCGCTCGCATAGTTAGTCATTTTAAGGAAAATCCTGATAAGTTTCTTGCAACAATTCAGGTAGGAATCACACTTATAGGAAGTCTTGCTTCTGCTGTGGCTGGTGCTTATGCAGTGAAGAACATTAAACCTTTTTTGGAAAGCTTGCCATTTACTTTCATAAGAGCATCAGCAGAGGCTATAGCTATTACCTTTGTTGTAATCGTGGTAACATACTTTTCTGTAATTTTTGGAGAGCTTATTCCCAAATCAATAGCTCTCTCACACCCAGATTGGGTAAGTTTGAGAACTGCGAGATTCGTAAACAACTTCTCAAAGATAACCCATTTTCTCGTTAAGGTGCTATCGTTAAGTACAAATTTTATTTTAAAACCCTTTGGATTGCGGGCATTCTCTGATAGGGGGTTTATTTCTCAGGAGGAGTTAAAGCTACTGGTATCTGAAGGTGAGGAAAAGGGAATATTTGAACCCGATGAGCGACAGCTAATACATAGTGCCTTTAGCTTTTCAGACATAACAGTAAAGGAAATCATGATTCCTGCACCTCAGATGGTTACAGTTAGTATATATATGAGCATTAGTGAGATTAAAGAGATAATCATGGATGAGCAATTTTCAAGATATCCTGTAATAGGTAAAGACCTAAATGATGTAAGAGGAATCCTTTTTGCAAAGGATTTTTATAATACTCTGCTTAAGCATCCAGATACTTCGGATATCAGAAAGATTGTTAAGCCTCCAATGTTTGTGCCAGAAACAATGAAGATCAATATACTCCTAAAGGAGATGCAGAAAAAGAGGGTTTTAATGGCAATAGTAGTGGATGAGTATGGAGTTGTTACAGGGCTTGTGACCCTTGAAGACATTATAGAAGAGCTTGTTGGAGAGATACGGGATGAGTATGACATTGAAATGCCTGTTATTACACTGCCCGATGGCTCAATGATAGTTGATGCCACCATGTCCATAAGGGACCTTCGTGAAGACTACAACATAGATATTGAAGAGTCTGAGGAATATGAAACACTTGGAGGATTTATTTTAACGGTGCTTCAAAGGATTCCTAAGGTAGGTGACAAAGTGGAAAGAGATGGAAGAACATTCACGGTCGTTGAGATGGTTGGACAGAGAATATCAAAGATAAGGTATGAAAATGTTCCCTCTTCTGAATTAAGTGAATTAACTTAAAGAAATATGTTTTCAAGATAGAGTTGGATTAACCATTTTTAACACTTCGTTGTTTCGCAGAGAATTTTTTGCATTGATTTAATTCCTCTGTAGTTATTTCGACTTCGGTCATAATCAAGAGGGAAGCGATCTCATTACCCTTTCTTTTGCTTAAGGATTGCTAATTCTTACGGAGAGTATAATACGCCAACTTTATTGGCTTTTTAGGCTGTTTGATAGGATATTACATTTTGAGGTATAATTAACTTCTGATTTTTTAACCCCTTTTGCGGAGGATGAAATGAGAATTATTGTCTGTGTTAAGCAGGTTCCAGACGTTACAGAGGTAAGAATTGATCCTAAAACAAACACGCTTATTAGAGAAGGTGTTCCAAGCATAATGAATCCCTATGATCTTCATGCAGTAGAGGCAGCGCTTCAGATTAAAGAAAAAACCAATGGAAAGGTAACAGTTATAACTATGGGACCACCTCAGGCAGAGGAAGTACTTAGAGAGGCTATTTCTATGGGAGTTGATGATGCGGTTTTGCTAACTGATAGACGATTTGCCGGTGCAGATACCTGGGCTACTGCCTATACTCTGTCAAAGGCTGCACAGAAAATAGGCTTTGATTTAATCGTATGCGGTAAACAGGCTATTGATGGAGACACTGCTCAGGTTGGACCTGAAATGGCTGAATTTCTTGAGATTCCCCATGTATCTTATGTAAGAAGAATTGATGAGGTAAGTATATCTGAGATGATCGTAGAAAGACTTATGGATGATTGCTATGAGAAAATAGCGATTACGCTTCCAGCTCTAATCACTGTAGTAAAGGAGTTAAATAATCCACGACCTCCTTCGATTAGAGGAAAAATGGCTGCTAAAAAGGCCAGTATTCCAAAGTGGAATGCGGATGATATAGGCGCAGAGGAAGATAATGTGGGACTTAAAGGTTCTCCCACAATGGTAAAAAATATATTTGCTCCACCACCAAGAGGAGAAAGAAGAATTTTAGATGGTACACCAGAACAACAGGTTGAAACTCTAATTCGTGAACTTAGGAGGTTAGGATGCTTATAAGAGTTGACATAGAAAAGTGCACAGGCTGTGGAACATGCGTGAATGTTTGTCCATTTGGGGCAATAATTTTAGATAAAGAAAAAGCGATTATTACAGAGGCTTGCACGCTATGTGGAGCCTGCGTTGAATCCTGCCCTGAGGAAGCGATTATTGACGAAAGAACCCGGGAAGAATCTAAAGAGGCTGATTTTAAGGGAGTTTGGATATTTGCAGAACAGTCTAAAGGCAAAATTGCTTCAGTTGCTTATGAACTGCTTGGTATAGGAAGAAAGCTTGCAGATGAGTTGAAAACAGAGCTTTCTGCAGTGCTTTTTGGTCCTTCATCAGAGGTGGAAGAACTAATAAAATGGGGAGCTGATAAAGTTTACTATGTAAATGCCCAAGAATACGCCTATCTTGATGATGAACTTTACTCTAAAACTCTTGTAAATTTAATCAATGATTATAAACCAGAGATACTTCTTGCAGGAGCAACTGCTATTGGTCGTTCTTTTATTCCAAGAGTGGCAGCGCGTCTTAAGGTTGGCTTAACAGCAGACTGCACCGCATTGGAGATAGACAAGGAAACCGGTAATCTTCTTCAGATTAGACCTGCGTTTGGTGGTAACATCATGGCAACAATTGTCTCTCCAACAAGTCGTCCTCAAATAGCAACGGTTAGACCAAGGGTAATGAAAAAAGGAGAATACAATCCAGAGAAAAAGGGACAAATTATAGAAGTCCCTCCTTTGAAGACTTCGGGAAAAGTCAGGATTTTAGAACGAGTTGAAGATACCTCTTTCTGTAAGGTAAACCTTCAAGATGCGAAGGTTATTGTTTCAGGTGGAAGAGGACTTGGCTCTCCAGAAGGATTTCAAATGCTTTGGGAACTTGCAAATCTTCTTGGCGGCACAGTGGGTGCCTCTCGAGCAGCTGTTGATGAAGGATGGATTCCCTATGCCCATCAGGTAGGTCAAACAGGAAAAACTGTTTGCCCAAAACTATATATTGCCTGTGGAATTTCGGGCGCGGTTCAACATCTTGTGGGAATGCAGTCAAGTGATATTATTGTGGCTATAAACAAAGATGCCAATGCTCCCATATTTAATGTGGCTACTTACGGAATTGTTGGTGATATTAAAGTAATTGTTCCTCTATTGATAAAGAAAATACAGGAAGGAGTTGCTGAATGATAGCCTTTGTTTTTCCAGGTCAGGGCTCGCAATATGTTGGCATGGGAAAAGACATTGCTGAAAAGGCAGATGGGATTTTTCAAGATGCTTCTAAAGTTTTAGGCTTTGATATTCTGAATCTATGCATTAATGGTCCTGAAGGAGAATTAAATAAAACAGAAAATACTCAACCTGCAATCCTTACAGTTTCCTATGCCTTGCTCAAAGAAGTAGAGAGTATAGGAATAAAGCCAGCCTTTGTAGCAGGACATTCCCTCGGAGAATACACAGCAGCTCTTTGCGGAGGAGTTTTTTCCTTTTCAGATGCTTTAAAAATTACAAAAAAAAGAGGCATTCTCATGCAGGAAGCACAACCTGCTGGAGAGGGTGGGATGGCTGCTGTTTTAGGCCTTGATGAAGAGACATTGAAGAATATATGCGAAAGCATTGAAAACTTTTATGTAGATTTAGCAAATCTTAATTGTCCGGGTCAGATAGTTATATCAGGCGAGAAGGAAGGCATTGAGAGAGCATCTCTTCTTGCAAAGGAAAAAGGAGCAAAAAAGGTTGTACCCCTGCAGGTAAGTATTCCATCCCATTGTAAGCTTATGAAATCAGCAGCAGAAAAATTTAAGGAATTTCTCCTAAACTTTCACTTCAATGACTCATCAGTACCAGTTGTTTGTAATGTGGACGGTATAGAGAGGAAATCAGCAGCAGAAATATTAGAGGCTTTTATAAAGCAACTATATAGTCCTGTGAGATGGCAGGATTGTGTAAAGTCGATGATTTCAAAGGGTGTGGATACCTTTGTGGAAATAGGGCCAGGTAAGGTTTTATCCGGTCTTATAAGACGAATAGATTCGAATGTAAGAATTTTTAATGTGGATAATTTAAAAGATTTGGAAAAACTCAAGGAGGAATTAAAATGAGAAAGAAAGTTGCCATTGTGGGAGCAGGAAATGTAGGAGCAACCCTTGCTCTTTTTGTTACAAACAGTGGACTTGCTGATGTGGTGCTTTTCGATATTGTAGAGGGAATGCCGCAAGGTAAAGCCCTTGATATTCTTCAAAATACGGCTGTATTAGGAGTTAGGGCCAATATTTTCGGAACTAACAATCTTGACGACCTTGCAGGTGCAGATATAATCGTTATTACTGCAGGACTTGCAAGGAAACCAGGCATGAGAAGAAAAGACCTTCTTATGGCTAATGCAGATATAGTTGGTGGAATTGTCAAAAGACTCACTCCTCAATGCCCTGATGCTATTTATATAGTTGTGACCAATCCAATGGATGTAATGGCATACTTAACTCTTATGATTTCTAGTGTTTCAAGGCAGAAAGTTCTTGGTATGGGAGGAATTCTCGATTCTTCAAGATTTAAAACTTTTATATCAATGGAAACCGGAGCATCTCCAAGAGATATAGAAACTCTTGTTTTAGGAGGCCACGGGCTTTACATGGTTCCCCTTGTAAGATTTACCACAGTAAAGGGCATACCCCTTTCAAAATGGCTTTCTAAAGAAAAGATAGAAGCTCTCGTTACCAGAACAAGAGAGGGTGGAGCAGAAATCGTGTCTTTGCTCAAAACAGGTTCTGCTTATTATGCGCCCGCCCAATCAACCTTTGAAATGATAAAAGCTATTCTTCTTGACGAAAAAAGAGTGCTTCCATGCTCGGTATATCTTGAAGGAGAATATGGAGTAGAGGATGTATTTAACGGTGTTCCCGTAATTCTTGGCAAACAGGGTCTTGAAAAAATAATTGAGATTGAACTTACAGATGATGAAAGGAAAGCCTTTGAAAACTCTACCAATGAAGTAAAGGATATGATAAAAATTTTAAGGGAGGAAGGTAAGATATGATTGAAAAAACTCTTGTAATAATTAAACCAGATGCAGTAGGAAAAAACCTTATTGGCGAGATAATTGCAAGATTTGAAAAAAATGGTTTAAGGGTTGCAGCATTAAAGAAAATTAAAATGAGCAAGGAAGAGGCTAAGGGATTTTACATTGTTCATAAAGATAGGCCCTTTTATGATTCACTTACTGACTTTATGTCTGAGGGACCTATTGTTGTGATGGTGCTGGAGGGTGACGATGCTATTTCAAAAGTAAGAAAAATTATGGGAGCCACAAATCCTGCTCAGGCTGAGGAAGGCACAATAAGAAAAGACTTTGCCGAAAACATTGAGAGAAATGCTGTGCATGGTTCAGATTCTCCTCAATCTGCTCAATATGAAATACCCTATTTCTTTTCAACCTTAGAAATTCTCTAAATTTCTTGAGAGCATCCTTTAAAGGATGCTCTCAAGATTTAAATTTCTGAAAACCTATTTTTCAATTTGTGGAAATGAAATTAAAGGAGAGCTGTTTTTCTGTATTGTATTAAGCCAGAAAGGAAAGTTTATACAGGTATAGTAGTAGCGGAAAAATTCTTCCTTAAAATTATCGCTAAAGTAACCTAAATTCAAATAATTTTGAATATCTTCAATCTTCCAGAATGCCACTTCATCTATTTCATCTTTATTGAAATTGAAAGGACCTTCATGTAATACCCAGTAAGTATAAACAAGTTCGCTTTCATAGTGGTTAGAATGTATGTAAGTGTAAAGAAATTTAAGCTCCTCAGGAATTATTCCAAGCTCCTCATAGACTTCTCTTTTTGCTGCTGTAAGGATATCCTCACCGGGCATAACATGTCCACCCACAGAGGTATCCCACTTGCCAGCTGCCACATCCTTATGGGATGCTCTTTTTTGTAAGAGTAATTCACCTTTTTTGTTAAATACAAGCACATGAACTACTCGGTGAAGTAATTCGGGATTACCATGAATTAATGTTCTCGGTGCTATTGATATGATTTTTCATTCCTTGTCTACTACTTCCAGATATTCTTCCATTTGAGCCCCTTTGCTGAAAATCTATTTTTTTATTTAACATGCCGGTGGTGGGATTTGAACCCACACGGGATTGCTCCCAGCGGATTTTGAGTCCGCCGCGTCTGCCGTTCCACCACACCGGCTTCAGAAATGAACAATATCATAAAAAACATATATTTTGCAAGAGCTTTAAAAAATCTCTTGACAAAATTATCAAAAAGTGGTAAAAACTAACAACCAACTTAAAAAATCTTTCAAAAAGGAGGGCTTAAAATGGCGAAGATTGGGGTGTATGTGTGCCATTGCGGTGAAAACATCGCCGGTGCTGTGAATGTTGAAGAAGTAATGAAATACGCGGAAACTCTACCAGATGTAGCGGTTGTTAGGAACTATTTATTTATGTGTTCCGATCCTGGACAGGATATTATCAAACAGGATATTAAGGAAGGAAAAGTTGACAGAGTGGTGGTTGCAGCATGTACACCACGGACTCATGAACCCATTTTCAGAGATGCCCTTGAGGCAGCAGGTCTAAATAGATATTTCCTTGAAATGGCAAACATCAGAGACCAGGACAGCTGGGCACACTGGCATGATAAAACGGGTGCTACAGAGAAAGCAAAAAGACTTATTCGCAGTGCGGTGGCAAAGGTAAGATTTGCTGAACCTCTTGAAGACCGTTACGGTGAAATGGAAAAATCAGTAATGGTAATAGGTGGCGGTGTTGCAGGAATGTTTGCAGCTCTTGACCTTGCTAATATGGGATTAAAGGTATATCTTGTTGAAAGACAGCCCTCAATTGGTGGAATGATGATAAAGCTTGATAAAACCTTTCCAACAATGGATTGCTCAGCCTGTATTCTCACGCCTAAGATGGTCGAAGTAGCTCAGCATCCAAATATTGAGTTAATTACCTATGCAGAGGTTGATGCAGTAAAGGGTTATGTGGGTAACTTTGATATAACTGTAAAGAAAAAGGCAAGATACATTGACTGGGATAAATGCACCGGCTGTGGAGTATGTACTCAAATCTGCCCATCAAGAGTTCCAAATGAATACAACTACAATATGGATCAAAGAAGAGCCGCCTACATAGAGTTTCCACAAGCAGTACCTAAAAAAGCAGTAATTGACAGACCAAACTGCTTGTATTTTAAATCAATGGAGAAAACAGGTAAACCTGCCTGTGAAATTTGTAAAAAAGGAATTCCTCCGAAGGGAATACAAGGTTGTCCAGCCGATGCTATAAAATTTGATGACAAAGACGAATATATAAATCTCAAGGTTGGCGCAGTAATTATCTCTACTGGATACAAAGTAATGGATAAGACCCACTTTAAGGAATATTCCCCCCATTCAAAAGATGTGGTTACTGCCATGGAGTTTGAGAGAATTGTGTCTGCCACAGGTCCCACAGAGGGAGAGCTAAAGAGACCCTCAGATGGAACAAAGCCAAAGACAATAGCATTTATTTCTTGTGTTGGTAGTAGAGATGAAAGATATCATACCTATTGTTCTAAGGTCTGTTGTATGTATATGCTTAAACACGCAAGGATTCTTAAGGAGAAGTATCCTGATATTAAGCTTTATCTATTCTTTATAGATGTTAGAACAGCAGGTAAGGATTTTGAAGAGTTCTATGTCTATACAAGAGAATTAGGTGTTAAGGTAATAAAAGGTGGTAGAGTATCTGCCGTTGATGTAAAGCCTAATGGAAAGCTAAGAGTAAGAGCTTTTGATTCAGACCTTTGTTCACCAGTAGAACTTGAAGCTGACATGGTAGTTCTTGCAACAGCAATTGAGCCACCTGCAGGAACAGAAGAGCTTGGAAGACTTTTTGCAGCCACCTGTGGAAGAGAAGGTTTCTTAAGAGAAGTCCATACAAAACTTTATCCTGTTGAAACAGCTGCAAAAGGAGTCTTTCTTGCTGGATGCGTACAGGGACCAAAGGATATTCCTGAATCAATAGCCCAGTCCCGTGCAGCAGCATCGGCAGCAGCAGCTCTTGTAATACCTGGTAAGATTAAGTTTGAAGCAATAATCTCTGAAGTTGACAGAGAAAAATGTAGTTCCTGTGGTGTTTGCGTGCCACTTTGTCCTTACGGTGCAATCAGGCTTGAAGAATATAAAGGAAAAGACAAGGCTTATATTGAGCCTGCACTTTGTGCAGGATGTGGAGTCTGTGCCAGTGCTTGTCCGTCTCGAGCAATTACTTTCCACGGTTATACAACCGAACAAATTATGGCACAGCTTGATGCTTTAACAGAAGCTTAAAAAAATAAAAGGAGGGAAAAATGGAAGAGGGTGGCGTAAATGTAATTGACCTTACCCAGGCTGATGAGAGTTTTATTAAAGAATTGAAAGAGTTGGGGGCAGAAGAGCTTAAAGAGTGCATACAGTGTGGAAAATGTGCATCAACATGTCCCATGGCATTGGCCGGCTTGGAGTTTTTTATTAAAAGAATAATTCATGCAGCAAATTTGGGGTTAAGAGATATTCTTCTTGAAGATTCCTCTGTTTGGGGATGTCAGTCCTGTAATCGTTGTGTAGAAGTATGTCCGATGGATGTTGTTCCTTATGAAGTTATACAAGCAGTAAGAAGGGCAGCTATCAAGGTTGAATCATGTCCAGCCAATACCTATGAAGGATTAAGAAATCTCTATAAATTTGGACATGCTGTTTTTCCAAAGGGATTTGAGGAAAGAAGAAAGAAAGTTGGACTTCCAGAAAAGCCACCAACAGCACTGAGTAATGAAGAGTTATTGAAGAAATACAGGGAGGTCTTAAGGCAGACTATCCTTGAAGAAATAGCACCATTCCCGCTTGATTAGGAGGATAGATATGAAAAAGATTGGTTTGTTTTTAGGATGTAATATTCCCCTTAATAGACCAGATGTTGAGTACTCAGCAAGATATATGTTAAAAGAGCTTGGAGTTGAAATTGTGGAGCTTGAGGGCGCTACCTGTTGTCCAGCTTATGGAACAATGCCGTCCCTGGATATTGTTGGTTGGGCTGCTGCTTCAGCGTGGAACCTGGCAATTGCAGAGGAAAAGGGAGTTGATACTATTACAGGTTGTGGTTCCTGTTATGGTTCCATAAATGAAGCCAAGTATTATATGGATAAACATCCTGAGATAAAGCAAAAGGTAAATGAGATTTTGGGTAAAGTGGGTAAAAAATATGAGGGAACAGCCACCCATTGGAATTTTATTAATTATCTACATGATAACATAGGCCTTGATACTTTGAAAGAAAAGATAAAATATAATCTAAATGGCTTGACAGTCGCTCTTCAAACAGGATGTCACAATCTTTGGCCAAGCAGAGCTTTTCCTCATACTGAGGAGAATGTATTTTTCCCAACAAAATTAAAAGCAGTGGTGGAAGCAATAGGAGGTTCGGCTCCCAATTACAGTACTTTAACTGACTGTTGTGGAATGGGAGCTCTGAGGTCAAATGCTCCTGATAAATCTCTGGCACTATTTAAGAAAAAGCTAGAGGTAATAAAAGAAGAGATTAATCCTGACCTTTGTGTTACTGGATGTAGCTCATGTCTTCTTCAGTTTGACGCTGGTCAAGCACTTTTAGCAGAACAGAAGAAGATTAATTTTAAAATACCTGCTTTACATATTGTTCAGCTTGTAGCCATAGCAATGGGAGCAGAGGTTGAAAAAGCAACAGCTATGGCATCAATTCCATTGAATGGAGTAATTACTAAGATAAAAGGAGGGAATTAAGATGGCATGGGAGCCAAGGATTATTGTTATTGCCTGCCAGTGGTGTACATACCAAGGGGCTGACTTGGCAGGAAGTCTTCGTTACTCTTATCCGCCTACTATACACATTGTAAGAGTGCCCTGTAGCGGAAGAGTAGAACCAGAATTTATAGCTGAAGCCTTCAGAAGAGGGGCTGATGGAATATTTATTGGCGGATGCCACTTCGGAGATTGCCATTATAAAGAAGGTAATTACAAGGCAATCAGAAGATTCAAATTATTTAAGAGATTAGCCACAGATCTTGGTGTAGATCCTGAAAGAATTCAACTTGAATGGATTTCAGGTAGTGAAGGAAAGAGATTTTCTGAAGCTATGACCGAATTTGATGCTAAAATTAGGGAACTTGGACCAAATCCATTTAAAGGAGGGGCATAATGAGTAAACCTAAGCTTGCCTTTTATTTAGCGGGTGGTTGCGGTGGCTGCGATATGTCAATCGTAGACTTATCAGAGGCCCTTGTAGATGTTGCAACAGTTTTAGATATAGCATTCTGGGCACCAACCGTGGCAGATGCAAAATATAAAGACCTTGAGGCAATGCCTTCAGGTTCAATAGATGTTGGTCTTTTCAGTGGAAATGTGAGAAACTCAGAGCATGAGCACATTGCAAAGGTATTGAGAGACAAGTGTAAGGTACTTATTGCCTTCGGTATATGCGCAGCCTGTGGTGGTATAAAAGGTCTTGTAAATTTACATACTACCGAACAACTTCTTGAGACAGCTTACATTGATACCTTTAGCACTGACAATCCCGACAAGGTTCTTCCTCAGGTAAGCTATGTTGAGAATGGAAAATACGAGTTAACCTTACCTGCTTTAATGGATTCAAAAAAGCTTGATGAAGTTGTTCCAGTAGATTTTTATGTAGGAGGCTGTCCTCCCCATCACACCCATGTAGCAAAGGCAGTAAATGCTATCTTAACAGGTCAACTTCCACCAGCAGGCTCATGGATAACAATGGGTAAGGCAGTCTGTGAAGTCTGTGATAAAAATCCTGTTTTGCAGGGCAAACCCAAGACATTTGCAAAAACTGTAAAGAGAATCTATGAAGGAAATCCTGATCCAAATACCTGTCTTCTTGAGCAAGGCTATCTATGTCTTGGTCCTGTAACGCAGGGTGATTGCGGTTCAAAATGTCCTTCTGTAGATATTCCATGTAGAGGTTGCGGCGGTCCTATTCCGGGTGTGAAAGATTTTGGACTTAGAGCAGTAAGTGCCATTGCAAGTATGCTTGATAACGAAGACCTTGTTGACCAGATACCAGATCCAGTCCATCTCTTTTATAGATACACTCTGCCAAGTTCTTTTCTTGGCAAGAGACTAAAGAGATAGGGAAATGGGAATTTTAGATATATTCAGAAAAAAATCCCAAGAAGGGGGGAATGGAATGAAGAAAATTGAAATTAATCCGATGACAAGGCTTGAAGGCCACGGAAAAATAACCATATTCCTTGATGAACAAGGGAATGTTGAGAATGCTTATCTTCAGACAGTAGAATTTATGGGGTATGAAAGATTTCTAAGAGGAATGCCTATAGAGGAAGTTCCAAGGACAGTATCTACTATCTGTGGTGTTTGTAGAGGAGTGCATTTTACAGCTTCAATGAAAGCAAGTGATGGTGTCTTTGGAGTTGAGCCAACTCCAACAGCCAAAAAACTTAGAGATATCTTTTTTAATGCCCATATGGTTGAAGACCATACAGCAATTTTATATGCTCTTGGTTTCCCAGATTTCGTATGCGGTCCAACAGCACCTCCTGCTGAGAGAAACTTAGTAGGTTTAATTATGAAGGTTGGTGTAGATGTTGGTAAGCTTGTATTAAAGAAAAGAGCTGGTGCAGTAAAAATATTTGAAATGCTTGGAGGAAGACCAATTCATCCTGTTGCAGCAGTACCTGGTGGTTGGTCAAAGGCTATAACTGAAGAACAGAGGAAGGAAATTCTTACAATAGCAGATGACCTTATAGAGCTTGGTAAACTTACCCTTGATGTTTTTGATAAGGTTGTTCTTCAGAATAAAGATTACTTAGACCTTGTCCTTTCTGATGCTTACAAAGTGGTAGTCAACTACCTTGGTGGAGTTGATGAAAATGGCAAGATAACATACTATGATCCTAAAGAAGAAGTTTTTGTTGATACAAAGGGTAATGAGATAGCACGTTTCAAAGGTAAAGAGTATCTTGATCATATCGCAGAAAGAACTCTGCCATGGAGCTATCTTAAATCACCATACATTAAAAAATTTGGCTGGAAAGGTATTGTAGATGGTGATGGCACAAGTCTGTATAGCGTTGGTCCTCTTGCTAGGTTTAATGTCGGTGGCGGCTTCCCTACACCACTTGCGCAGGAAGCCTATGAAAAAATGCTTAATACCTTTGGTGGAAAACCTGTTCACAACATACTTGCCTATCACTGGGCAAGAGCAATTGAGTTATTGAGTGCTGCAGAAAACATTAAGGCACTTGCCTCTGACGAAAGCATTACCGATAAGAATGTTCGCCAGGAGCTCACACAGGTAGTTGGTGAGGGTGTTGGAATTGTTGAAGTTCCAAGAGGAACACTTATTCACCACTATAAAACTGACGAAAACGCAATTGTAACAGAGGCAAACCTCATAGTTGCGACCACTCATAATAAGGGAGCAATTAATTTAGCAATTAAAAAAGCAGCTCAGCACTTCATAAAGGGTGGAAAAGTAGATGAGGGTATTCTCAATATGGTTGAGATGGCTTACAGACCATATGACCTATGTTTTGCCTGTGCAACTCACACATTACCAGGAAGAACTCCGATTGAACTTAACATTTACTCTCATGATGGTGAGTTGATAAAGAGCCTTAGAAATTATGAAATAGCCTAAAAAACCTTCCTTAACAGTTGCGGGGGAATTTTCTCCCCCGCAAATTTTTTATTAATTCAATAGAGAGGTGTTATGAAAACAGTTGTTATTGGTATTGGTAATCCTAATTTTAAGGATGACGGAGTTGGACTTAGAATAGTTGATGAGTTTGAGAATAAAATACATACTGTTAAATTGTTAAACATTAGCTTTGAGCTCATTGACAGTATGCTGGGTTACGATAGGGCTATAATTGTCGATGGAGTAAAAACAGGAAAAGAGCCTGGAAGCATTATTGAATTTACTCCTGATTACTGGGAAAGGGTTTATGCAAGCGGAACCCACAGTCTTTCAATATTTGAACTGATAAGGATAGGATACTCTCTATATCCTGAAGAAATGCCAAAAGAGATTAAAATTATAGGAGTTGAAGTAGAAGATGTGGAAACACTGAGTAGAGAATGTAGTCCATCAGTTGAGGCAGCAATTCCTGAAGCTATTTCAAAGATAAAGGAATATTTAGGGTTGAATTAATTTAAGTGCTATGTAACTTAATATAAAAGCAAGGGATGGAGTGATTACAAAGTTAATTGCAATCTTTCGTAAAAGTCCTAATTTTACTGTTCTAATTCCCTTGGTCATTCCAACTCCACTTATGCCTCCAATTATGCAATAGGTTGTTGATATTGGCATTCCGAGGAATGTGAAAAAAAGCACACATCCACCAGCTCCAAATTGGGCAGCAAAACCTGAAAAAGGGTCTAAGGTGGTGATTCCTTTACCAACAGTTTCAATTACTCGGTGACTTAATAGTATAGCGCCTGAGAAAACCATAATAGATGCAATTGAAAATAGAATTATTTTATTCATTTGCAGTCCAGAATGCATCACAGGACCAAGTACTGTTGCAAGTTCATTTGCTCCAGTATTGTAAGAGATCAAAGCTGCACTGAATAGAAGAAATATTCTTAAAAGCTTTTCAATCTGAAAGAAAGGAAATTTAGACACAGTTTTTTCAAGTGCCTTATATAAAAAAAAGGAAAAGCCCATTGCAATGAAAGGTGAGATTATCCATGAAAGGATAATCTTGAGAATAGATGCGACGTTAATAGAACTATCACACGCAACAGAAGCTCCAATCAGACTGCCTATTATGACCTGATGAGTGGAAAGAGGAAGTCTCCGCCAGTTGGAAACTATTATAAGAATAGCTGATATGGTCAGTGCAATTATAATAATTGTTGAATTTACATCAACAATATTTTTGCCAACTGTTTTCATTACATTTTGGCCTTGAAGATAAATTCCTAAAAAGACTAATATTCCAAATAAAAAAATAGCCCTTTTTAATCTAATTATTCCTGAACCTATGCATATTCCAAGAGCATTTGATGCATCATTTGAACCTATTCCAAAAGCAATAAGAAAACTCGCTACCAGTGCAATTTCAATCATTTCTCTTCTTTTCTCCTGACTTTACAAGTGGTCTTTATTTAAGGCTTACTTCTATAATATATAGATAATCGCTTGCATCTTCTATTAAATCGCTAAGCTTCGTTAGATAACTAATAAAATCCGTTATATTTTTTCCATCCCAAAAATTTTTTATTTCGATTGTTCTTGTTTTTTCAATGATTTCAAACTTAAGATCATCTACCTGTTTTTCATAAATTCTCAAGGCAAGATTTTTTTCTTTAAGATCACCTTTATTAATCAGAGTATCAAAGGCTATAATTAGCAATTCGCACATTTCCTTATTAATCCTTGCAATTTTTTCACATTCACTCTCAACCATTTTATATATAGCGTCGTTTAAATATCTAAATTCATAGGCAGCATCTTCTAAATTGTCAAAAGCTTCATCAACAATTTCTACAAATCTGCATATATAGGGTCTTATAAAAGGCAAAAAGGCGCCCTGATGAATTGTCATTATAATTTCTCTCCTTACACTGTCAGCTTCCCTTTCAAGTTCTGCTACACAGTAAGCTCCATCTTTTTCACCCTTTGAGATAGCGATTCGGAAACATTCAGTGGCTGAACAAAGGATTTTTAGATGAACCTTGATGCTATCAATTACCTTTTTTTCTAATTTACCGCCACTAAGTAATTTTTCAAACATTTTTACAGTCTCCTTGCTCGTGCAATCAATGTAGCAGCTAAAACATCAAAGAGTGAGACAACTCCAACAATATCTTTACCTTCATGAACAAAGACCCTAGCAATGTTAAATTTTTCCATAAGCTTAATTAAGTGTTCAAGTTCCGTTTCCTTATCGATGCTTATTACTGGCTTTGAAGAGATTTCCTCTACTTTTACCCTGTGGGGATCTAAATTTTTGGCTATAACTTTAAAGACTATATCCCTTACTGTTATTACGCCATAGACATCCTTCTCATCTTTTGGAAGCACAACTATGGAACGCATTCTTCTGTCAACTAATTTTTCAATTGCATCATAAACTTTAGAATCAGGTGTAATAGTTTCAAGTTTAGTATTCATAATATCCTTTACTTTTGTATTCATGTATTTTCCTCCTAAATTCTTTTTTTTTGTTAAAATATTATACAGTTTTTCAAAGAAGTTGACAATCTTATTTAAATATTCTTATATTATAAGTTATGAATGCCACCGTAGCTCAGCGGGTAGAGCAGCTGATTTGTAATCAGCGGGTCGGGGGTTCGAATCCCTTCGGTGGCTTGAACTGCTTGCAAGAAAGAAGATATAATATTGATGCGGAGGGGTACCCGAGTGGCCAAAGGGGACAGGCTGTAAACCTGTTGGCGTCTGCCTTCGAAGGTTCGAATCCTTCCCCCTCCATATATGCGGGAATAGCTCAGCGGTAGAGCGTCAGCCTTCCAAGCTGAGGGTCGCGGGTTCAAATCCCGTTTCCCGCTTTTTTATGCCCATGTAGCTCAGTCGGCAGAGCACGTCCTTGGTAAGGACGAGGCCACCGGTTCGATCCCGGTCATGGGCTCTCAAGGAAGGACAATAAAAGTTTAGAGATTTTAAGGAGGAAGAGATGGGAAAGGAAAAGTTTGAGAGGAAGAAGCCGCATGTAAATGTG
>CAKZQH010000107.1 GCA_937139565.1 uncultured Nitrospiraceae bacterium
TGTTGGGGCTGTAGCTCAGTTGGGAGAGCGCTTGAATGGCATTCAAGAGGTCGTGGGTTCGACTCCCATCAGCTCCATTTTTTCTTTTAATTTATAATGATAAATGACTCCTCATAATGTTAAATTTTCCATATTTTTCAAGCACTTTTTCAGATTACCTTGTCCATAATCTTCCATTATTTTCCATTGACAGCGATGTTATTGTAACGGTATTATAAACGGTAACGGTATTAATTTTACTTCTGATACCGTAATCAGGAGGGAACATGCTCACTGATATTAAGATTAAAGGATTGAAACCGAGAGAGAAAGCCTACAAGGTATATGATGGAGAGGGTTTATATCTTTATGTAACACCAAAAGGAATGAAGTCCTGGAGATTCGACTATAGGTGGCTTGGCAAGAGAAAAACAGCAGTGCTTGGCAGGTATCCTGAGCTTGGGCTTAGGGAAGCGAGGGAGAGGCTGTTTGAGATAAGGAAAGCCCTAAGAGAGGGCAGAAATCCTTTTGAGAAGAAAGACGATATAGGTCTTTTCAAAGATCTAGCTGAAAGATGGTTTACTACAAATCAAAAGCGGTGGTCACCAGGGCATAGAAAAACAATCAAGTATAGGCTCAACCTTTATATTCTGCCTGCCTTAGGAGACAAAAGATTGAACGAAATCACACGAGGAGATGTCCTTGAGCTTATTGAGAAAATCAAAATTACAGGCAAAACAGAGACAACAAGAAGAGTCCTGATGATAATAAACGGTATCTTCCAATATGCCTATGATATGGAGCTTATAGATAAGATACCGTCTCTATACCTATCAAAGTATATAGGACCTATTAAAGAAAACCACTACCCAACCATCCTTGAGCCAGAAAGGATTGGAGAGCTTTTAAGAAAAATAGAGACTTATCCGAATGTGATTGTGAGGAATGCCCTTAAATTTCTGATTCTTGTCTTTGTCCGGCCAGGTGAGCTGAGGCTTGCCAGGTGGGCTGAGTTTAATCTAGAAGAGAGAGTATGGGACATACCAGCTGAGAGAATGAAAATTAAAAAGCCTCACAGAGTATTTCTCTCACGGCAGGCAATGGAGATTCTTGAGTTTATGAAAGAGTATCCAAAAGTTGATGAAAATGGATACGTCTTTTACGGAAGAAAATTAAACACACCTCTCAGTGACGCCACACTGAATAGAGCACTACGAATTATGGGATATGATACAAAAAAAGAAATTACATCTCACGGCTTTAGAGCTATGGCAAGAACTATCATTCATGAGAAACTTGGCTACCCACCAGAGGTGATTGAACACCAGCTTGCACACAAGGTGCCTGATCCTCTTGGTGAGGCCTACAACAGGACGAAATTCTATGAACAGAGACGCCAGATGATGCAGGACTGGGCAGATTGGTTGGATGAGACAAAGAATCTTTTATCCCGGTCAAACCATACTTCTAAAATCGAAGATGTTAGAAAACATAATAATACTTGAGATAAAAGACATGGTGTTACAAATCAGAAACAAGCCTCATCGTATTCACTTTCATTTTCGAGGTGATGGAAAAACTATTGTCACCTTTAAAAACACGAAAAATTTTAATATATCTTTACGTTTGTTTAAGTCAACTACTCTAAAATCTGTCGGATCATAACCAGATCAAGTAGAGTAGATTATAAAATAGGATGGGACTCTAAAAACTTTCTAACCTCTTTTTCATCAATACTAAACTCATTTGCAAGCCAATAAGGAAGCGAGAAAACATTTATATTATTAATTCTTCCAAATATGTTTACTATTGGTGTTCCTGATCCTAAAGTAGTTACCATTTCATATCTTTCATAGACTCTTAGATTTAACTCCTCGCTTGGATTAATTGAAAGCCATTTTTCTGGATGAAAAGAAGCATAAACAAAGAGCATTACTCTTACTCCAACTTTCTTGAGTCGCAATAAATTTTCCCAAGATCCTGATTCAATATTTATAACTTCCTCTTTACGTAAGTCTTTAACTTTTGTTCTAATTTCCTTTATTAGCCTGGAATTATCGAATTTAAGACCCGTTACAGCGGCTTTTAATTCTACCAACAAACTAGGTTTATCGATACTTTTATCCCAACAAACAAATCCATCAGGCATATAACGGATGAATTCTGAAGTAATATCATGTTTATAACGAATATGTTGATGAATTTCTGCCAAACTTACCTCTTGCCCAATTTCTTTGAAGATTACTCGTCCATTTGTAAATATAAAAAGTAGTTCTTTCATGATCTCTTTAAATTTTTTATCGTTCTCTAATCGTTGAAAAAATGTTGTCATCCAACTTTTCTTACTATAACAATAAACTGATTACATATATTAGGGACAAAAGTGGTTGGAAATCCATAGGGATATAGTTTTTTATTATCTTGAACCAGCGTTACTAACCCCTGCAAAGTAAAGCCAGTATATTCAAGCTTTTGGGCTACATCAGCATGAAACATATAGTATTTCTGCTTGTGACGGAAGTCCGAAACAATTATTGTAACGTATTTACTCTTGCGTAAAATACGATAAAATTCAACAAAGTATCTGTATAACATATCTAAGAACTCTTCGTATGTGCCAATCAATGAAATATCCTTAGGATTTTGCCCATAGTCAGTTGATAGTCCGAATTGCTGCCGTTCTCTTTTTGCCTTATGGTCTATTTTTGAAAGAACATTCCAGTACGGCGGGCTTGTTACAATAAAATCTATGCTGTCGTTTTCCATTTTTTGAAGATATGTTAGTGCGTCACCCAAATTTATCTTTATGTCGTCTGTAGACATTCCTACTCTTTGTTTTGCGATTTCATACCACTTTTCATATAACTCTATGCCAATACACTTACGATTTAGTTCTGAACAGACAACTGCTGTTGTACCTGTACCTAAAAAAGGATCAAGCACAGTTTCACCTGGTTTTGTAAAAAAATTGACCAGCTTTTTTATATCATTCTCGGAGAAGGTGGCAGGATGTAATTTTTTAAGCTTTTCTCGAGGCGGTGCCGAAGATATTAAAATTCCGGTTTCTATCATCTGTTCGACTGACTGAAAATGCTTGCAATTCTCGCTATCGATCCAAACAGATTTAGTTGTTTTAACCCACTCTTTTCCATCTAATTCATTAAGACTGTTTTTTGTCATTTTGTAATTATATATTACTTTTTAATCAGTAAGCAATAAAGCATAAAAAACCCAAAAATAGAGATAGAAAACTGACAGATTTATTTTAACCCTTTTCAAGACAATTTTTTATTAAAATTATCCTCT
>CAKZQH010000108.1 GCA_937139565.1 uncultured Nitrospiraceae bacterium
CCAACCAATATAATCCCCTTGGCTGTGGCTAAAAAGTTTTTGAATCCCTCCATAAGACCCTCCAACCCGAATTTTTTGATATTTTACATGGCGGAAACCAATAAGTAAAATCGTTTTTTTCAATAGGAAAAATTTTTTCCATGCATTTTTTCTATTTGTAGAAAGGTTGATTTTTCATTGATTTCTTCTCCCACTGCGAAGGACCAACCTGCTTTGTCACTGCGAGGCCACGAAGTGGTCGTGGCAGTCCTGTCGTCACTGCGAGGGGCTTTTTTTCTTCAGTCACTGCGAGGGGCTCGAAGGCCCGAAGCAGTCTCTAAGTAAAGCCTGCGAAGAGGGAACGACGAGATTGCTTCGCTGGCGCTCGCAATGACAACCTTTCCTGTCATTCCGAACGAAGTGAGGAATCCCTTGTAGGGCTTTTAGGAGATTGCTTCGTCGCTTGCGCTCCTCGCAATGACAGACAAAAGGGGTGTCACTGCGAGGGGCTCGAAGGCCCGAAGCAGTCTCTAAAGGCCGTTTAACGACGAGATTGCTTCGCTGACGCTCGCAATGACCTTTCAAGTTGTCACTGCGAGGCCACGAAGTGGCCGTGGCAGTCCTGTCGTCACTGCGAGGGGCTCGAAGGCCCGAAGCAGTCTCTAAGTAAAGCCTGCGAAGAGGGAAAGACGAGATTGCTTCGCTGGCGCTCGCAATGACAACCTTTCTTGTCATTCCGAACGGAGTGAGGAATCCCTTGTAGGGCTTTTAGGAGATTGCTTCGTCGCATACGCTCCTCGCAATGACAGAGAAGAAAATCCTCGCAATGACACTTTCCTTCCGTCACTGCGAGGGGCTCGATGCCCCGAAGCAGTCTCTAAGTAAAGCCTGCGAAGAGGGAACGGCGAGATTGCTTCGGAGCTAAAGCTCCTCGCAATGACAGAAAAAGAGGACAATGACGGAAAAGGGGGGTAATCACACGAAAAAGGAATTTGAATTATATTTTCGTTCTGAATGTTGAGCCGTGTTATAATTTTAGATATGTTTAAAAAGGAGGAATAATGAATCGCACTTTGCTTTCCATACTTAAAATTCTCTCAAAGGAAAATAAAATTATCGGCTCTAAGGAAATTTCGAAGAAACTAAAAATGTTCGGAGTAAATCTATCTGAGCGAACAGTAAGATATCATTTAAAAATCCTTGATGAAAGAGGATTAACAAAAGTTTACGGTAAAGAGGGTAGAAGAATTACCGAAAAAGGACTCAAAGAACTCGAAACTGCAAGCACTGTTGAAAGGGTTGGTTTTATTATCAATAAAATTGAAACCCTTAGCTATCAGTCTGACTTTGACATAAACTCGATGAAGGGCAGGCTTATCCTTAATGTTACCTATATTCCAAAAAATAAATTTAAAAAAGCTCTAAAATCAATGGAAAGTGTTTTTTCTTCCCCATATGTTATGAGTGATAGGATTCTGATTCTTGAGGAGGATAGTGAAAACATTCTGGTGCCTAAGGAACATGTGTGCATTGGCACTGTCTGTAGCGTGACTCTCAATGCTATTCTATTAAAACACGGCGTTCCTGTTGTTTCAAGATTTGGAGGAGTTCTTGAGATAAGAGATGGTGAACCCTATAGATTTGGCGCTCTGATTAGTTATGATGGCAGTTCTCTTGACCCTCTTGAGATATTCATAAGAGGCAAGATGACCGATGTTCTGGGTGCTATCAATCAAGGTTCAGGAAGAGTGCTTGCAAGTTTTAGAGAAATTCCTATGGTTTGTCTTGAACGAGTCAAAGAAATCTACTCTATTATGCAGAAAAGAGGATTTCAGGGAATCCTAATGTTTGGTGAACCAAATCAGCCACTTTTGGATATTCCGGTTGGAATGGATAGAGTGGGAATTATTGTAGTTGGAGGGCTAAATCCTATAGCAGCCCTTGAGGAGAACAATATTCACACCTATACTACAGCCATATCAACCCTTTATGACAGTAGAGAGCTTTTAACTTTTGACGAAGTAATTGAAAAGTTTAAGTAATGCAGTTAATTACAACCCATCTTAACGCTGATTTCGATGCCCTTGCATCCTGCATGGCTGCAAAAAAATTATATCCGGAAGCAGTGGTAGTGCTTCCAGGGTCTATGGAAAGAAGGGTAAAGCTTTTCTATGACAGTTTTAAGCCCTTTGAAATAAAGAAGCTTAAGGAAATTGAAGGACAAAAGGTTCAGTTGCTCGTTGTGGTTGACACAAGAAGCAAACAAAGAATTGGAGAATTATCCCGTTTTTTAATACCCGGGATTAAAATACATCTTTACGACCATCATCCACCAGCAGAGGATGACATAAAGCCGGACTTTGAAATTACTGAGCAAATTGGTGCACTTTCATCACTTTTTACAGAGATATTTCGGAAAAAAAACATCCCTATCACTCCTATTGAAGCAACACTCCTTTGTCTTGGTATATACGAGGAAACAGGCTCTCTTCTTTATCCATCTACCACTCCAAGAGATGTAGAGGCAGTGGCATATCTCTTAAGAAGAGGAGCGAATTTAAACATCATATCCCAATTCCTCAAAGAAGAGCTTTCTCGGATTGAAATTGGACTTCTAAATGAACTACTAAACTCTCTTGAGGAAAATCTTATCGAGGGAAAGAGAATACATATAGCACACGGCACAATGGAAGAGTCGCAGGATATTTCTCATATTGCCCATAAAGTGATGGACCTTATTGACACAGATGCGCTTTTTATAATAATTGGAATGGCTGACAAGCTTTTAATCATTGGTAGGAGCAATGTTCCTGAGGTTGACGCAGGTGCTATACTATCTCACTTTGGTGGAGGAGGACACTGGGCAGCAGGAAGTGCTACTGTTAAAGAAGTGCCTGTAAATGTGCTTATCGAGGAGCTTTTAAGCGTGATAAAAAACCAAGTAAAACCTATGCGACTGGCAAGAGACCTTATGACTACTCCTGTAGTATCAGTGCAGTGGGATGTGCCTATAAAAGAGGTTGAAAAGATTATGACAAAGTATGGCATTAATGCCATGCCTGTTATAAGAGACGAAAAGTATGTGGGAATTATTACAAGAGGTGTGGTTGAAAAGGCTATTTTTCACGGCCTTCAGAAGTCAAGAGTGCTGGATTTTACCACAACCGATGCATACACAGCAGAGGAAGACACTCCTCTTATGGAAATTGAGAGGAATATGGTTGAGCTTAATCAGCGATTTGTGCCAATTCTTAAAGACGATAAAGTTGCGGGAGTTATCACAAGAACCGATATTCTGAGAAATCTTTACGAAGAACTCATTAGAAAATTTAAGATATCCCAACCAAAAGAGGAATCTGCTGAAGAAGTAAGAAGAAATGTTGCTTCTTTGCTGGAGGAGTTTTTCTCTGAAGAGGTCTATGGGATTTTGCTCTCTGCAGGTGAACTTGCCGATGCCCTTGGTTACGGTGTTTATCTTGTAGGCGGTTCTGTGAGAGATCTACTTATGCGTCTTCCAAGCCCTGATGTAGATATAGTTGTTGAAGGAGACGGGATAAAATTTGCAAAAATGCTTGCAGAGAGAATTGGCGGAAGGGTAACTCCTCATCCAAGATTTGCAACTGCTAAAATCTTTAAAGAAATTGAAAAAAACGGTAAAACGATAAAATTTCACATAGACATTGCCACAGCCAGAACAGAGTATTACGAGTCTCCAGCAGCACTTCCAAAGGTGGAGACATCTTCCATAAAAAAAGATCTTTATCGCAGAGATTTCACAATCAATGCTCTTGCAGTAAAACTTAACGCTAAAGACTTCGGACTTCTTATTGATTTTTTTGGTGGTCAAAGGGACATTAAGGATAAACGGCTTAGAGTGCTACATAACCTAAGCTTTGTTGAAGATCCTACTCGAGCAATAAGAGCAGTAAGATTTGCTGAAAAACTCGGCTTCAGGATTTCGAAACATACGGAAAATCTCATAAAACTTGCTGTAAAGATGGGCATTTTTGACAAACTTAAAGGTTCAAGGCTTTACGAAGAGTTGATTTTGTTATTAAAAGAGACTATCCCTCAGAATGCACTGAAAAGACTTAAAGAGTATGGACTTTTAAAGGTTATGCATCCAAAACTTGACGGGAAAGATATAATCTCAGACATGTCAAAAGCCTATGAAACACTTCAGGCAGTGGAGCTTCTTTATCTGAAAGAACCTTTCAGGCGAGAGATGGTATATCTCATGGCTATGCTTTGGCGATTGAATGACTCTGAAAGAGGGGAACTTTTTGAAAAAATATGCGCACCTGACCATATTAAAAGAGAGCTTCTTGAGAATATTAAAAAAGCTGAGGAAACTCTCAATCTTCTTACTAATGAAGAACCAATTGAGATATTTAACCTGCTAAAGAGCCTTAATATCGAGACAATTTTGCTGATGATGATTTTTGGGATTGAAAGGCAGAAAAAAGCGATCTCTCTTTATCTTACTAAGTTAAAAGATATAAGACCACTCATCACGGGTGAGGATTTAAGAAAAATTGGAATTCCACCAGGACCTAAATACAGAGAAATTTTTGATGCAATACTAAAGGAAAAATTAACAGGCAGACTACTTTCTAAGGAAGAGGAACTCAGCTATGTGCAGAGACAGTTGAAGGATTCTTGATAATTTTGAGGATTCGTTATACCCAACTTCATCAAAAATAACCCCGAAATTTTAAGAAAAACCTTATATTTCAATAAGTTAGCTATTTCTAAT
>CAKZQH010000109.1 GCA_937139565.1 uncultured Nitrospiraceae bacterium
CGAAGCAATCTCGTAGTTACATCTTCGTAGGCTTTACTTAGAGACTGCTTCGGGGCGACGAGCCCCTCGCAGTGACAAAAAAAGGTGGTCATTGCGCCTTCATAATTATACGTCATTGCGAGCGTAAGCGAAGCAATCTCATTCCGTTGGTCTTTGAGACTGCCACGGCCACTTTGTGGCCTCGCAGTGACATGTGGGGGTCAGAGACTCCTTCGCCTCATCGAGAGGCTCAAAGTGACAAAATGCATACGCTATGTTCTCAGTATACCTTCCTGCCTTTATTTTCTCCCTCATAGCTCACTCCATCCTTTACCAATCTCATTAGAACCTTGTCTTTTGTTAATCGTGATAACCTCATAGCATAAAGATTATTTGTGTAGAATACAATGGATTAAAACCAGAAATCAACGGAGAGAATATTCATCTTTTGATTCAAGTTTTACAGGTAAAGATTTTTGATATTAGTAAACGAAGCAAGAGAGAATTTGGCTTTAAGAGGAATAAAAGACATTAGACTAAATTAGGTGGGAAAGGAAAATATGAGTCTATGAAATATTTAGTTTTTTGAATAAAATATTCCCTAAATTGATGAAGTCGGACTAAACGGTATCAGAAAGCAATCAGAAAGAAAAAAAGCTATGTCATTATTTTTGGGAATGTTATAAATACGATTTAATGCTTGAGCACCCAAAAAATGGATTAAGATATTTACATATCATGCCTAAACACCTTTAGTGGAGTCTTGCCGTCAAGACTGCTGTGAGGTCTGAAGAAAATCTACTGCATAGACATGATCCCTAAACAAAGGCTCTGTAAATGGCATACTGAAGGTAATCTTCTCCTTATTTCTACTTGGTCTTTGTCTTTGCAGTTTCAGAGATTTGTAGATACGATATCCCCTTTTTCTGTAAGCAGCAATACCTTTTTTCATACACAAGGACTTTAAGTCTTTTGGTATCATTAGAGGACATACCTTTGAATTTTTGTTTCCATTTGTCAAAGGTGCTTATAGCAATAGAGTACTTACGACATATCTTGAGCTATAGAGTTACCTGGAAGTTCAGCTTCAGAGAGGATCTGTGTGATTCTATCAACAGGTTGTTTTTTTCACAATCTTCACTGCGAATAAGATTATATTCGTATTTATGCTGTTCAAAAAAACGGGGAGCAGGTCATCATCCAAAAACTTAATAAAAGAGGAGGCTCTATGTTCTTCTAAATTCTCTATCGGCAAATTAGGGACAACTTCAAAATAATAACAGATAACCAAAAAATTAAAAACCGTATAATTTAAGTTGAAATAAAGTGTTAAAAATAAATAAAATTTTATTATGTCACCACAAATAAATAAACGTCTTAAAATAGTTAAGCAAAAGAAACATGATATTGCTATCTGGAAATATACGAAACTCATTGAGGAAAATCCAAATAATTATCAAGCTTATAAAGAAAGAGGAAACGCCTATTACAGAAAAAAATTATATCATCTTGCAATTGCCGATTATACTAAAGCAATAGAATTAAAACCTGATTATTTTCTTGCTTATAACAATCGAGGAATTGTATATTCAGTTATAGGTCTTTATGAACTTGCCATAGCAGATTATAATAAAGCAATTGAGCTAAAACCAAATAACGGGATGCCATATAATAATCGGGGATTCACTTACCTTCTAATGGGTAAACTTGAAGAAGCAGAAAGGGACATAAGAAAGTCCATTGAACTAAATCCAAATAATATCTATGCATTAAATAGTATGGCCGAACTTTTTGCATCAAAAGGCATGCCTGAAGAAGCTTGTAAATGGCTATTAAAGGCCATAGATAAGGGCTATAACAATTGGAACTATCTAAAAACATCAAAAACTTATGATTTAATAAGGAATCATCCCTGTTTCCAAGCTATTCTTGAAAGAAAAATTTAACACCTACCCACACTATGATAGATAAAACCCAAATCTTTCAGCCTTTTAGGTTCATATATATTTCTGTAATCAAAGAATAAATTGCTCCGCATAATTTTCTTTATTCTTTCAAGATCAAGATTTCTAAATTGATTCCACTCAGTAACTATAACTAAAGCATCTGCATCTTTAGCTACCTCATAGGCATCATTACAGTATTGTATTTCCGAATACATACTTTTAAAGTTTTCTATAGCAGCTGGATCAAAGGCTTTTATAATAGCTTTTTTTTCTAATAAAGTATTAACAATGTAAACTGAGGGAGCTTCTCTTATATCATCAGTATTAGGCTTAAATGCAAGACCGAGTATTCCTATTGTTTTGCCCTCTACACTACCATTAAAGGCCTCCAAAATTTTATGCGTAAGCCTCTCTTTTTGCCTCCTGTTAGCTTCGATTGCAGCTTTAACTATTCCAAGGTTTACTCCCTTTTCTTCCGCAATTTTAACGAGAGCCATCGTATCCTTTGGCAAACAGGAACCTCCAAATCCTAATCCTGCATGCAAGAACTTTGGGCCTATTCTTCCATCAAGACCCATAGCTTTTGCAACAGTTTTTACATCAGCTCCGACTGCTTCACACAGATGCGAAATCTCATTAATAAATGAAATTTTTGTCGCAAGAAAACTGTTAGTCGCATATTTAATTAATTCTGCTGTTAATACATCAGTTATAACAAAGGGAGTTTCAATCAGATATAGAGGTCTGTAGAGGTCTTTCATAATTGCAATTGCCTGAGGCCTTTCTGCTCCAATTACAACTCTGTTTGGTCGCATAAAGTCTTCAACAGCTGAACCTTCTCTTAAAAACTCTGGATTTGAGACTATATCAAACTCCACAGGCTTTTTCAAATTTTTTGTTATTATTTCTTTTATCTTAAATCCCGTTCCTACAGGAACTGTACTTTTTGTAACGATTACTTTGTAATTCGTCATATTTTTAGCAATTTCAGTAGCTACTTCTTCAACATATTTCAAATCCGCAGAACCATCTCCTCTAGGTGGCGTTCCAACTGCTATGAAAATTACGAGTGATTCTTCTACAGCCTCCTGAATATTAGTTGTAAAATTTAATCTCCCTCCTTTGTAATTTCTTTTAACAATATCCTCGAGACCAGGCTCATAAAAAGGAATTATACCTTCCTTTAGTTTTTCTATCTTACTTTTATCTTTATCAACACAGGTTACAAAAACACCAAATTCTGCAAAACAAGCACCTGTAACAAGCCCAACGTAACCAGTACCTATTATTGCTATATGCATGCAATTTCCTCCCTTGATTAAGTTTTTTAACTAAATATTATAACACTCATGGTTAGATTGTTTAAAATTTTCCTAAATTTTCAGCTTTTTAGGCACTAAGATATTTGGCATATCAAATATATATTGTTGTTTTGTGAGTTTTTATGCATTCTTGAATAATTATCTCATCATAATACACCTTACACTTTAAATTTCTTTGAATAGAAATCACCTCCCAGATGTCATAGCAAGGCTACGAAGTGGCCCAAGCAGTCTCTGGAAAGTCTTAACAATGAGATTGCGGAGCCTGTTCCAAGCACAGATAGGAATCTCACTCCTTGCAGTGACGGATAGGGTCAGTTTCAAATTGCAAGAATATCGCAGAAATGAACGAGATTGTTCAGACTAGCAAAAGAGGAGATAAAAGAGGAGGGAAATAGAGAATCTTAGAGGGAAAGCGGATGGTTTAATTTTAGATTAGAGGGCATTTAGACCAATCTTTAGATCATAACTCATTGATTTATAAAATAATTTTCTAGTAATGAAGTCGGAATATAGTAAAAAAGAAACCTTTTTCGGTAAAATGCAAGCCTTGATTTTAACATTAAAATTTTTCATCATATTAGGAATGAGAATTGGCTATCCGTGCATAAATTTATCTATAAATTGTAAAGCTGACAGAAGATTCAGACTTCAAAATCTTACTGAGGATAAATTCGACAATACAGTTTTAAACAATCTTGAGTGTCTGAGGAGAATTTTACTTTGGAACTTAGAGAGAGGTATTCTATTCTTCCGGATAACCTCGAATTTAATACCATTTGCTTCCCATAGGAAAAATCCCTATGACTGGGAGAAAAAATTCAGTGGTATCTTTAAGGAAATTGCTTTTCTCATTAACCACAGTAATATAAGAATCTCAATGCATCCAGGTCAATTTACGGTCATAAATTCACCAAAGGATAGTGTTGTAGAAAATGCTCTACAAGAATTACATTATCACCTGAGATTATTTAAACTCCTTGAAGTTGACTCTAATGCGAAGATTCAGATTCATGTGGGTGGAGTTTATGGAGATAAGCAAGTCTCCATTGATAGATTCCTAAAAAACTATGAAAAACTACCTAGTGATTTAAAAAAACACTTGGTCATTGAAAATGATGAGAAAAATTACACTATCTCTGAATGCATCAAAATAAGCAAAAAGTGTGGTGTTCCAGTGGTTCTTGATGTGCTTCATCACGAGTTAAATGGAGATGGAATGGATATACTTGAGGCTTTCTTAGAGATACAAGAAACCTGGCATAGCTCTCATGGCCCGCCCATAGTTGACTACTCATCACCTTCGAGAGAAAAAAGGCATGGTGCCCACAATGTGACCCTTGATGAAAAGCATTTCATCTCATTTTTAGAGAAATTCTATAAATTTAAGTTTGACCTTATGCTTGAGCTAAAGGATAAGGAAAAAAGCGCACTTAAGGCACTTCAAATCATCAATCAGAGATTTCCGAACATAAAACCAAATAATGTCGATACTATAACAACTAAAACAACATAGACAGCTGTCTTTTTAAATCCAATAGCCTTGGCAATTATTAGCATACTTGGAAGACTCAGCGCAGGACCTGAGAGCAAAAGCGCCAGTGCAGGACCTTTGCCCATACCTGCTCCAATGAGTCCTTGAAGAATTGGAACTTCAGTACAACTTGCAAAATACATGAAAGCACCAAGTAAAGAAGCAATAAAGTTTGCCCTTAGAGAGTTTCCACCAACAAGAGAAGAAACAAATTCAGAAGGAATTAATCCCTCGTGACCTATCCGACCAAAAAGAAAACCCGCAAGAAGTATTCCTGCAAAAAGATAAGGAACAATACTTAGCCCAAAAGAGAGGGTTTGATTTAACCACTGTTTTATTTCATCTTCCCTATACCAACGATAGACCAAGAATACAACAAAAATAATGCACAATAAAGCAATTATCTCTCTTAGATTGTAAAGGGTTGATAACATCAAAGTTTCACCATCAGGTTTTTTGAAATTAGCAAAAACCATAAAAAGTATGATTAAAACTATAGGTAAAGCTGTCTTAAATAAAGGTTTTGATTCTCGTGATTCAATGTGAAAGTTATTGTTAGCTTGTCTTTTGTTTTCATCCTTTAAAAAAATAAGATGCATCATAAGTCCCATAAATACGCTTGCAAAGACAGCACCAACTGCCCTTGCCAAGCCAATATCCACTCCCAAGATCCTTGCTGTTAGGACTATAGCTAAGACATTAATAGCTGGACCAGAATATAAAAAAGTAATTGCTGGACCAAGTCCTGCTCCTCTCTGATATATACTCATAAAAAGAGGAAGAATGGTGCAGGAACATACAGTCAAAACAGCACCTGATAGAGAAGCTACAGAATATGAAAGAGTTTTTCTTGCCTGAGCACCGAAATATTTCATAACAGAAGCCTTATTTACAAATACAGAGATTGCTCCCGCAACAAAGAAAGCAGGTAAAAGACTGAAAATGACATGCTCTCTCGCATACTCTTTGGTCAAAGCAAGAGCTTCGTAAATTCCTTCTCTAAGTCTTTCGATTTCGAGCGGCAAGAAATAGAAGATTACGAAAACAAAAATAATTATGAAAAGCTTCTTATTTTCTCTGAAGAAATTTTCCTTTTTCTTCTGGGGATGTATTATTTTTACTCTCTGTTTACAATCCATCTTTATTTCGCTACCAATTAACAAATACTATAAAAAGTTCATTTCTTCTATAATAACACATATTAACCTTGTTAGCTTTTTAAACCTCTCCCTTTATCCTTTTATCAGTGAAAGGCTCTTCATGCGGAAAAAGTGCCTGTTAGATTACTCACTTTGATAGGAATTACAGCAGAGAAATTCATTGCGAACCTCTTGAAATTAAATTCTATCGTCACACCGAGATCCTCATGTGACAAAGAGGTCTCTTCTATGTCTCAATCTATTTGACCTATACAACTGTCGTTGTGAAGAAATAAATCTTTTTAGACACTTGTGACCACTAAAAGTATATAAGATTGTTTTTAAAATTTTTTATAGTCAAATTCCGGAAAGTTGAAATTATTATTTTGATTTATATATAATGTGCATATGCACAAAAAAATTAAAGGAGGCATCAATGGATAACGTACAAGAAGTTAGCAGGCTTAAATTTTTTCCTATAACTTTTTTTGCTTCAGTAATGGGTTTAACTGGATTAACAATTGCGCTTCAGAGATTTTTTGAAGTATTTAGGATCGAGGCTTCGGGATTTATAAATTTTTTAATCCTATTAGTAACTGGATGGTTTTTTTTTCTAACATTAGTTTATATTTTGAAGTTTTTAAAATATCCTGATGAAGTAAAAAAGGAGTTCAAACACCCGGTAAAAATAAACTTTCTTCCAACATTTTCTATTAGCCTTATACTTCTTTCAATAGCCTATGGAAAAATTAATATTACAGTATCATATATATTCTGGATTTCTGGTGCGTTTATACATTTGTTTTTACTTTTTTATATTATCAATAGATGGATTTTTAATGAATTTAAAATAATTGTTAAAAATCCGTCCTGGTTTATTCCTGTTGTCGGACCAATCCTGGTACCTATTTCTGGAGTTAATTTTTCCCATGAAATTTCTTGGTTTTATTTCAGCATAGGAATAACCCTCTGGTTACCTATTCTTACAATTCTACTTTATAGATTAATTTTTGCTGAACCATTACCAGAAAAATTATTACCTACTTTATTTATATTTCTTGCACCTCCTGCAGTTGCTTTTATTTCTTATGTTAAATTAACCGATAACATAGACACCTTTGCAAAAATTCTCTTTAATTTTGGAATATTTAGTTTTTTGCTTCTTTTAACATTTATTAGAAAATTCACAAGTTTAAAATTTTATCTTTCATGGTGGGCCTATACCTTTCCTATGGCTGCATTTACAATTTCCTTATTTCTTTATTATCAGAAGACAAACATGGAAATTTTTGGAATCTTTGCTACAATTTCATTAAGTTTGACCATAATAATTGTGATAAACGTGGCTATTAGAAATCTAATATCAGTAAGAAGGCGGGAAATTTGTGTTGAAGAATAAAAATTTTCTGATAGGATATGTCTCCGAGATATAAAAAACCAAGAAAATGCAACTGCCCATTTGAGGGAAAAGAAGGTCTAATTTATAAGCCTTGCAGACCTGATGAGAATTCTCAGCCTGTTATAATTTTCAGAGATGAGCTTGAGACAATGAGACTATGCGATTTAGACGGATTGAGTCAAGAAGAGGCAGGATACAAAATGGGTGTGTCGAGAGGTACAGTTCAAAGATTGCTTAAAAGTGCAAGAAGAAAAATTATAAAAGCAATTTTAGAACAGAGAGCATTATGCATCAAAAGAGAAGATGGAGCTTAACCCGACTTCATCAATTTAGGGCATATTTTATTCAAGAAAACTGAATATTTCAGAGACTTATATTTTCCTTTCCCACCTAATGTAGTCTAATGACTTTTATACTTTTCAAAGCCAATTTTTCCTTACTTTGTTTACTAATATCAGAAATCTTTACCTATAAAACTTAAATCAAAAGATGAATACTCTCACCGTTGATTTCTGGTTTTAATCCATTTTATTCTACACATAATCTTTATGCCAAGAAGCTATCACGATTAACGAAAGACATAGATTGGTAAAGGATAGAGAGACCTATGAGGGAGAGAATAAGGGCATGAAGGGGATCTCTGAGAACATAGCGTATGCATTTTGTCACTGTGAGCCTTTCAATGAGGCAAAGCAGTCTCTAAGTAAAGCCTACAAAGTAGCAACAACGAGATTGCTTCGCTTTGCTCGCAATGACATAAAAGAATAGCCTCGCAATGACGGGGAGAGATGAGTTTCTAATTGCAAGAAGAGAGCGGAACGAAGAGAGATGATCAGATTAGCAAATGAGATAACAAGGCAGGAGGAAAATATAGACAGTTAAAGGAAAATCGGATGGTTTAAAAATTAGCTTAGAGGGCATGTAGGCTAATTTGTAGATGATAACTCATTGATTTAAAGTGGTTTTTAAGTTCCTAGTGATGAAGTTGGGTTTAGAGATTTCTCTCGATACTGCTTTTTTTCATCGTTAACCTTACTTTCTATCTCCTTGAATGATACCTTCATTCAATAGAGGTTATTAGATTTCGTTTAGATTTTTGATGAGGCAATTCGAAGACTTGTCTTTATTTTAATCAAAGATTAAACTAAAGGTAATGGAAGAGATAGAATTAAACTTTCCATATTACTTTATTCTTAAAGCCTCTGCAGGTTCTGGTAAAACAAGAGCTCTCACCAGAAGATATGTTTCATTTCTTTTATTAGCAAAGGATATTAAAGGTAGTTTAAAAAAGATTCTTGCTATAACCTTCTCTAATAATGCTGCCTATGAGATGAAAATGAGGATTATAGGTTGGTTAAAGGATATTTATTTTAAAGATTCAAAGGTTTTTGAGGAATTTGGCAAAATTGCAGCTTCAGAGGATGAGGAAATATCATTAAAAAGTAGTAAAGTACTGGATTCGATAATCGATAACTATTCAGATTTTCAGGTTAAAACCATAGATAGCTTTATGACATCAATTTTTAAGTCCTCTTGCCTTGATTTTAATTTTAATCAGGATTTCGAAATTCTCTTAAATAATGATTTTCTAATGAGCTTTGCCTACGATTTATTCCTTAAAGATATAGATGAAGATACATATAAAGCAGAAATTTTCAGAGAAACAATAGATAAGATAGCACAAGATAAAAATAGTTTTTTATGGAACCCAGCCAAGGAAATTTTCGAAAAAATCAATGACTTACATGTTGTATCATCATCAACTTACAAGAAAATTAAAAATGAAAATTTAGAAATGCATAGAAAAGAATTGGAAGAGGAAATTTCAAAGCTAATGGGACAGTTAATTGACTTAGTGCAAAGCTCAAAACTTGAAAGAAACAATAGAAATCGGATTTTTGATGAATTTCCTACAATACTTAAAAATAAGAATTTTAAGGAATTTTTAAACAGAGGAATTGATACCTGTCCTGTTAAAAAACCGAAAGATAAAAATTTGCAAACTCTATACGAGAAAATATGTGATCTTTGGAACATTTTTGTTGATACTGTGTCTCAATATGCCTATCTTTATGCAAGAACCTTTTATTTACCATACCTTCGAGTATTTATGGATTTTGAGGATACTCTCCATAAGATTAAGAGAAAGGAAGGTAAGATATTCATAGAAGATATTAATAAAATCCTCTCTTTATATCTAATAAAATTGGGAGTACCAGATGTTTATTTTAGACTGGGCGAGAGAATACATCACTTTCTTATTGACGAATTTCAGGACACTTCTCCTATTCAGTGGATAAATTTATATCCTTTAATTGAAAATGCCCTTTCTGAAAATGGAAGCCTTTTTGTAGTTGGAGATACAAAGCAGGCAATATATGGTTTTAGAGGCGCTGATTATCGAATAATGAAAACCCTTGAAAGTGAAAATATATTTCCATCAGCAGAGATGATTATAGATAAGCTGAATATTAATTATCGAAGTAAAGGAAAGATTTTAGATTTTGTTGACAAATTTTTTAAAGAGAAGATTCTAAACAACGAGGAGTATAAAAAGGCAGCCTCTCTTACAGGCCTAAATTCGGATGACCAAAAATCACTGGAGGAGGTAAAGGATAGTGGTTATGTAGAAGTAAAGGCATTTTATGTCTCTGATGATGAAAATCTTGGCAGGATAGGTGAGTATTTATCGGCAACTATCTGTGATCTTAGAAACAGAGGATATGGTTTTAAAGATATAGCACTTCTTTGTTTTAAAAATGAAGAGGTTGTTCAGGTAAGTGCTATTTTGAATAAACTTGAAATACCTTTTATCTCCTATAGTAGCCTTGATGTGAGAAAAAGAAAAGTTACTATTGAGATTTTAAACTTGCTTAAGTTTCTTGATAGCCCAGTAGATGACTTTGCATTCTCAGTGTTTATTTTAGGTGATATTTTTAAAAAAATAAGAGGACATGAAGAGAGAATTGATGAAGAAAAAATATCTCGTGAAATTGAGTCTTTTGTTTTAAAAAACAGAGATAGTAAGACTCTTTATAAGGCATTTCAGAAGAGTTTTCCTGAACTATGGAATAGATATTTTGATAAGCTTTTCAGATTTACTGGTTATCTTCCTGTTTATGATTTACTCTGTAGTATTTACACGGAATTTAGGGTTTTTGAAATAATGACAGATGAAGAGGCAACTTTTTTAAAAATATTGGAGCTTGTCAAATTTTTTGAAGAGAGAGGATTAAGTAGCATAAAGGATTTAATTGAATTTTTTTCCTCTAATGATGAAGATGAAAAATTGTGGAACATAACCTTAGGTTCGGATATAGATGCCGTTCAAATTATGACTATTCATAAAGCCAAAGGACTTGGCTTTCCTGTTGTTATTCTTTTTCTTTCGAATTTAAAAAATAACAGGGAAGATTATATTCTTCATGAGTCTGATGAGGAAATTTACATTATGAAAATTAACAAATACTTAGCGGATAAATGCAAAAAATTAGACTCAATAAGGACAAAAGCACGAATCCAAAAACTGGCTGATACTCTAAATACCCTTTATGTAGCTTTTACAAGAGCTGAGGATGAAATGTATATAGTTTGTAACATAAAGAAAGAAGACGACTTTCCCTTTGATATTCTTAAAGAATTTTTTGATTATCAGGACGGATGCAAATTAAAAAAATCTTTTTCTCCAGATAAAGGAACTTTAAAATTTATAGAGCCTGAGTATAATCCCATTAATTTGGACTTTTATGTATCTCAGGATAGCATTCATTTAGAGGAAAAAAAGAGAGGAGAATTGATTCATGAGATCTTAGCTAAATTTGAGTATTTATCTTTTGAAGATATTAAAGAGCTGGAGAAGCGATTAGAAAATATGCCATTACAATTAAAAATGAAAAGATATCTCTCTGAAATTAAAAAAATATTTTCAAAAATGCTTCAAAAGGATGAAATAAGGACTTTTTTTGAAAACCGTCCTGGGAGGAAATGCTTTAATGAGTTTGAAGTAGTTGATGAACATGGCCGAATTCACAGAATTGACCGATTAGTTGTTGATGCAAATCAGATCACAGTAATAGAGTATAAAACTGGACAGGCCTCTGATGAGCATAAAGAGCAAGTAAGTCTTTATATGGGATTAATTTCAGAGATTTATAAGGGCTATCTAGTAAAGGGATTTATATATTATCTTGATTTGGCTGAGGTCATATGGATTCAATAGTTGATGATTACCTTGAAAGACTATCCTTCATTCAAAAGGATCGGAAAAAAATTATAAAGCCTGAGGATGATTTATTAGAGAGTGTTATCGAGTGTCTTTATAGAGAAGACTTTGATTACTCAGAAAACCTAGTAGTTTTTCCTGGAAAAAGACCAGCCCATTATTTGGTAAAGAAGCTTTCTAAGAGAGAGAATTCTGGCTTTATTCCGCCCAAAATTATGTCTATTGATGAGTTTGTTAATTTTGTATTTGGAAAGCTCCATACAAGCACTCCTATTGAACCTATTGATTCAGTTGGAATTATTTATAAAATTTGTATTGAAAAAAAATCTCTAAATGAATTTTTTTCCAAGTTTGACAATTTTCTTTCATACGGTTTCAAACTTTTTAATCTTTTTGAAGAACTATACATTGAGGGAGTATCCGAGAAAAGACTAAAAGAGGTAGATACCCTTGTTGAAATACCTCTAAACTCAAAGAATCATTTGCACTTTATTTCAGAGACTTACGGTAGTTTTTATGAGTTTCTGAAAGATAAAAACCTCTCAACAAGGTCTTTAAGATACAGTCAGTTATCAGAGTGTGATTTTTTAAGTCTTATAAATTTTAAAAAAATAATTTTTGCCGGTTTTTTTGCTCTAACAGAATCGGAAAAGAGAATTCTGGAGAGACTTTCGAATCATCGTGGTTTCATGTTTTTATATCAACAGCCAAAAATGAATTTTGATGAAGAAAAAATCAAAATATACAGTTGTCCCGATGCACATGGACAGGTAAAACTGGTTGAAGGTATTTTGAAAGGATTATTTTATCGACAAAAGGTCAATTCTGACGATGAAAAAACAGTCATAGTGTTACCTTCAGCGGAAAATCTATTTCCTCTAATTAGGCATTGCATGTCATCTTTGAAGGAGAATAACTACAATATTTCAATGGGTTATCCTCTTTCAAGGACACCGATTTTTGGCTTTTTTGTTGCACTTTTTGAACTTTTAAGCTCAGTTGAAGAAAATCGAATCTATGTGCCCTTATATCTTAAATTTATGATGCATCCCTATACAAAAAATGTACTATTTAAAAATTCAGCTGAGTTAAGTAGAGTTATAATTCACGAAATTGAGGATTTTTTTAAAAGCGAAAGTGCACCTTTATTTGTAGACCTTACATGGATTGAAGATCATCTTTCTGGAGAAATTGCAAAAACTTTAGATATACTTTCCTTATCTGAGTTAGATATAAAAAATCATCTGAATTATATCCATTCAAATACGATTAACAAATTTTTAGAAATTAGAAATATTAAGGATTTCACTGAGAAGTGCAAAGATGTTCTTCTTTTCATTTACGAAAATAGTACTGCAAAATTACATCCTCTTTTTTATCCCTATGCTGAAGCCTTTGTAAATGAGTTTGATAAATTAATGAATTCACTAATCGGTACCTTTGAATTTGATATGAGAAATTCATACTTCAGTTTCTTTAAAAATTTTGCTCTTTCTGCCAGTGTTCCTTTTCAAGGCACTCCTCTCAAGGGAATTCAAATACTTGGCTTTCTTGAAACCCGAAATATAAAATTCGAAAGGGTAATATTTTTAGACCTAAACGAGGGAATTTTTCCTGACTTAAAAGAGGATTATTTATTACCCTACAAACTTAGAAAAGTCCTGAATTTACCAACCTATCAAGACAGAGAAAGGCTGATTTACCATTACTTTTCGATCTTGATACAGGGTGCAAAGGAAGCTCATCTTATTTATTTAAAAAATGACCAAAAAGAACGCTCAAGATTTATAGAGAAAATTATATGGGAAATAGAAAAGAAAAGAAATCAAAGATTCGACGAGAGATTAAATATAATCTCAATAAGGAATTATAAAATAAATCTAGCAGATAAAATACCTAAGGAAATTCATAAGACCAGCGAGATTATGGAAGTACTCCGTAATTTTACTTTCTCTGCTTCATCCTTAGATGAGTATTTAAAGTGTGGACTAAAGTTTTATTATTCAAATATCTTGAGATTAAGAAAACAAAGGCTACTTTCCGATGAAATGGAATATTCTGATATAGGCAAAATAGTACATGAATCACTAAAAGAATATTTTAAACAGCGGACAAATAGGGAGCTATCTGAACGTGATTTAGATGAAGATATAGAGAGTATTTTGAATGATTCCTTTAAGCGGATATATGGAGAAAAAATAACAGGAAAGGTATATATTTTAAAGTTTCAAATGCTGAAACGCCTTAAGGAGGTTATTTCTTACTATCGAGAACTTTCAAAAATAAGAAAATTCTTAGTTTATTATGTAGAGAAGTCCTATAACTTGGAGTTTTTAGGAAGTAAGTTTAAATGTATAATTGACAGAGTAGATAAAATAGAAGACCGATATCTTATAATTGACTATAAAACATCAAGCAATGAACACCATTATCGGATTAATTTTAAAAGACTCGATATGGAAAATCGTAGAACATGGGCAAAAGCAATAGGAAGTCTTCAAATTCCTCTCTATATCCATTTGTACTCATTGGGAGAAAAAATAGACTCAGCTTTTATAGATGGAAATTACCTGCTATTAGGTAAAAAATTCGTAAATGATGAAAGTTTCTTTGATCCTTTAATTAGAGATAGAAGGCATGAAAATTTGAAGACTCTTTTAATGGTAATTAAAGCACTTTTAGAGGAGATTAAAAATCCTCACCAACCTTTTTTACCTACCGATGACTTTAAGAATATATGCAAAAACTGTGATTATAGAGCCTTTTGTGGCACTCTAACAGTACCTTCAAATACCTCCTCTGCAGGACCAGTCATATAAACATGTCCGTTATCAGCCCATTCAATAACAAGATCTCCACCAAGAAGATGGACTGTTACTTTTTTATTCGTATATCCCTTAACCATTGAAGCAACAGCTGTAGCACAGGCACCTGTTCCACAAGCAAGTGTCTCGCCTGCTCCTCTTTCCCATACTCGCATTATTATTTCCTCTCTGTTTTTCACATATGCAAACTCTACATTTGTTCTTTTAGGAAAAATAGGATGATTTTCAATAATTGGTCCATATTTTGAAACAGCAAAATTTTTAGGGTCCTCTTCAAGAAAAATTACAGCATGGGGATTTCCCATGCTTAAACAATTTAGTTTTGCATGCCATCCTGCTATTTCTATTAAGAGATCAAAGGCTTTTTCAGTTTCAGCATCAACTGGAATTTTATCTGGCTGAAATTCAGGTACGCCCATATCTACCTGCACAAGTTCTCCTATTTTTTTGGGTTTTATTATTCCAGCGAGAGTTTCAACAGAAAGAGTTTCTTTATCAGAAAGTCCTCTGTCCCATACGTATTTGGCAAAGCACCTTATTCCGTTTCCGCACATCTCCACTTCTGAGCCATCAGCATTAAAAATTCTCATTTTAAAATCAGCTATGTTCGAAGGATACAACAGAAGCAGTTGATCAGCGCCTATACCAAACCTTCTGTTACAGTAGTGAATGGCAAATTTTTCAGGTTCAGATAAATTTTGCTTCATACAATCAATGAGGATAAAATCATTACCAAGTCCATGCATTTTTACAAATGAAATTTTTTCCATTACAGCAACTCCTCTGGTATGATTTCATTTTTAATTAGATCCTTATAGGTTTCTCTTTTTCTTATTAGAGCATATTTATCACCTTTGACAAGCACTTCTGCTGCACGGGGTCTGCTATTGTAATTAGATGACATCGCAAAACCATAGGCTCCAGCACTCATAACTGCCAAATACTCACCAGCGGATACTTTCTCTAATTCTCTGTCTTTTGCCAAGAAATCGCCTGATTCACATATAGGACCTACAACATCCGCTACTAATTTAGGTCTTTTTCTGATAACTACTGGTTGAATATCATGATAGGACCCGTAAAGGGTGGGTCTTATAAGATCGTTCATTCCTGCATCTACAATAAAAAAGTTTTTCGTGTCTGTTTCTTTATTGTATAGAACCTTTGTAACAAGAATTCCTGCATTACCTACAATTGAGCGACCTGGTTCTATTATAAGTTTTCCTTTCTTATTTTTTATTAGCGGAATTAGAGAATCTGCAAGATCCTTTGGATGTGGTGGAGTTTCATCCTTGTAGGTTATGCCAAGACCTCCACCAATATCTACATATTCAATGTCTAAATCTTCCTTTGAAAGACGATCATAAAGTGAAAGGATTTTATTAAGAGCTTCCACAAAAGCAGAAGTCTCCGTAATCTGGGATCCAATGTGCTTGTGAATACCGATTACTTTTATATTTTTAAGTGACTTTGCGATTTTATAATAATCAAGGGCTTTTTCAATGGGAATTCCAAATTTACTGCTTTTAAGTCCTGTAGCAATGTATTTGTGAGTTTTTGGGTCTATGTCTGGATTTACTCTAAGTGCAACATACGCGATTTTTTTAAGACTCTTTGCCTTCTCATTGATTTTATATAGCTCAGCTTCAGACTCTACATTAAACATGAGAATTTTATTTTTAAGAGCATATTCGATTTCTTCGTCAGTTTTACCAACTCCAGCAAACACAATTTTATGAGGCTTTATTCCAGCCTTGATGGCTCTAAATAGTTCTCCACCTGAGACAATGTCTGCACCTATGCCAAGCTCTGCAAAGATTCTTAAAATAGCTAAATTAGAATTTGCTTTCACAGCATAACAAATAATGTGAGGTACTTCACAAAAAGCTTCCTCGTATGCTCTAATATGCCTTATTAAAGTGCCATAACTATAAATATACAAAGGTGTTCCGAATTCATTTATTAATTCCCTTACAGGAACATCCTCCGCAAACAGTTCTCCATTTTTGTAAGTGAAAAAGTGCACTATCTCCTCCTTTTGAAATTTTTGAAATATAATATTATACTAATTTTTTGAAGGTTTTAAACAAGGAGGAGAGTTTAATGGGAAAGAATGTGGTAGAAAAAATTCTTGAATCGCATTTGGTTTCTGGAAAATTAAAAGAAGGAGAACTAATCGGAGTAAGAGTTGACCAGGTTTATACCCAAGATGCAACCGGAACCATGACATGGCTTGAGTTCGAAGCCATTGGCATTGATAAAGTAAGAGTTCCACTTGCAGTCTCATATGTGGATCACAACATGCTCCAGAGCAATTTTATGAATGCCGATGATCATCTCTTTCTTCAGACTGCTGCTGCAAAGTTTGGAGCCTATTTTTCAAAACCAGGTAATGGAATAAGTCATCAGGTACATCTTGAGAGATTTGCAGCTCCTGGCCTTATTGCCCTCGGTACAGATAGTCACACTCCAACAGGAGGTGGAATTGGCATGCTTGCCATCGGTGTTGGTGGCTTAGAAGCTGCATCAGTAATGGCAGGACTGCCTTTTGAATTCACCATGCCTAAGGTATTAAAAATTAACCTTCTTGGAAAGCTTAAGAAACCCTATGTAACTGCAATGGATGTGATTCTCACACTTCTTAAAATGCTTACAGTAAAAGGCGGAGTAGGTAAAATTTTAGAATATGGTGGTCCGGGTGTTAAAGCCCTTTCAGTTACGGAAAGAGCAACCATTACTAATATGGGAGCAGAACTCGGAGCAACCACATCAATCTTTCCAAGCGATGAATTGACATTAAAGTTCTTAAAATCTCAGGGAAGAGGGTATCAATGGGTTGAAATTCAAGCTGATGAGGATGCCGAATATGCTGAGATTATAGAGCTTAATCTATCGGAAATTGAACCAATGATTGCAAAGCCCCATAGCCCAGATAATGTGGTACCAGTAAGAGAAGTTGCAGGTCTTAAGGTTAATCAGGTTTGTATTGGTTCTTGCACAAATTCTTCATATAAAAGCATGAAAACCGTTGCTTCTATTTTAAGGGGCAATACCGTACATGAAGATGTAAACCTATTGATAAATCCCGGTTCAAAACAGGTCTATGAAATGCTTGTAAGCGATGGTTCACTGAAAGAGCTTATATCTGCTGGAGCAAGAATTCTGGAATCCTCCTGTGGGCCATGTATTGGAATGGGCGGAGCACCCGGAAGTGGACAAGTTTCAGTTCGCTCTTATAATCGTAATTTTAAAGGTAGATCGGGAACAAAGGATGCTGAAGTCTATCTTGCCTCTCAAATTACCTGTGCTCTTGCTGCCATAAATGGTGAGTTAGTTAATCCTTTAGATGCAGGCATAAGCATTGAGGATATTCCAGAACCAGATAGCTTTTTAGTAAACGATAATCTGATAATTCCACCTAAAAAAGACAAAACAAAGATAATTAAAGGTCCTAATATAAAAGAAGTTCCTGTTAAGGAACCTCTAGAAGACACCATTAAAGCAGAAGTGATTATTAAATTAGGAGATAATATTACAACCGATGACATATTGCCAGCAGGTAGCCAGGTGCTTCCTTTTAGATCAAATATTCCCATGATATCAACTTTTACCTTTAAAAACATTGATGAAACCTTTGCTGAAAGAGCGCTAAAGGCAAAACAACACGGTGGTGGGATTATAGTGGGTGGTGAAAATTACGGTCAGGGTTCATCTCGTGAACATGCAGCCATAGCACCCATGTATCTGGGAATTAAAGTAGTAATAGCTAAATCATTTGCAAGAATTCACAGAGCAAATCTAATAAATTTTGGTATTCTGCCCCTTATCTTTGCAAATTCTGATGATTACGAGAAGGTGGAACAGGGAGATTTACTTGAAATTAAAAACTTATTAGACAGGGTAACAAATAGCCAGAAATACATAATAGTTAATCTTAACAAAAATGTTGAGTTTGAGGTTTTCTCAAATCTTAATGCCAAAGAAACAGAACTAATTATTCAAGGCGGTCTTTTACCATATGTTAGAAATAAGGTCTTAAGCTAAAAAAGTACGGGACTGTTTTAAGCCAAACAGTCCCGTGATAAAAGGAATGCTTGTATTAAATTATTTATTTTTCCGATTTCTAAGTAAGGCGATTAGTCCAAAAGTTCCAATGATCAATCCAATTCCTGTTAATACCTTTGAATATTTTTCTAATAAACCTTTTTGAGCTATAACTGTTTTAAAATCCTCCTCCACTTGAAGGGAGATTAACTTTTTATGCATTCCATGTTCTGTTTCATCAGTAATTTCAATACTCCATTTTCCTTTTCTGTCAGGAAGAAAGGCAATGACTCCATTTTTATCAGTTTTTCCTTTCAAATAGGGAATCTTCTCATCTGGTGCAAAAATGAGCACATTAGCAAAACTTATAGGCTCTCCACCTGTATAAAGCACTTTAACTGCTATTGCATTGTTACCTATAACTTGATAATCTATACCATGAGCGTAAACACTATCAAGACAAAATAAACTTATTACAAACATGAGTAAAAACTTTAGAGAATTTTCATTTCTCATAACATCTTCACTCCCTATTAAAACTGATAGAAGCTCTTAAGTAAATCTGATCTCCATCGGGATCACTAGCAGATGGTACCTTGGTTGTAACACTTATTATGTTTAATCCTTTTCTGGTTGAAATATTAGCTTTTCCATCTGAATCTGTTCTAAGTGACTCCTCATGAGCACCATTTAGAAAAATAGGGGCATCCTTGAGAGGTTTATCTTCTAAAAGGATTTTTACTGTTAAATTTTCACCTTTTAAAGGATTGTTAAGTGGTATAATTTCAATTTTAGTTTTTAAGGGCTTTGTAAATATATCATTCCATTTATTAATATATTTTGCAAATTTATAGGACCTTCCTGATTCAAGAATTTGAAAGCCATTTTTTTGTGCTTCTCTTTTGCCAATGTTTTTCCATCCCTCTGTTGTTTTCACCCAGTATTTATTATCAAAAAACACATTAACCAACGCTATATCTTTTCCATTTTCATTGAAATAAGCTCCCTTTTCGGTTTTAGAGATGCTTGTTTTTATTTTTTGTCCCTTTACATTAATAATTATCCAGTCTCTTACCCTCTCAGGTTCATAGCCTTCAGTTAAATTGTCATGACCTGATAATATTAAGTATTTACCATCTTTCTTTTCAATCCAAAAATCATGTGCCTCAACAGATTGTGAGAGCATAGTCAATGTAAAAAGCGTAAAAACGACTAAAATGATACTTCTAAACATAAAGACCTCCTTTTCTAGAATTCATATTTTATACCTAAATTAAAATCCCAACGAGGTTGAGGATTTATCATAATTTCAGAGCCATTTAACCATGTAATTTCTGAAGAATATTTTCTTGGGATAAAAACAGTTGATAGAAAATAGTTTAATTTCCCAGCCTTGTATTTTAGATTTAAGTTATACCTATCAAAATCAGGACCCTTAACAGGTATAGTAGCTTTTCCTATATAGTAATACTTTCCAGATATGTAATAATAACTCAGCTCACCATAAAAACTTTCAGTTCTGTTAAACTCTTTTGAAATTTCTATGCCAAATTTTACAATATGTTTGGGCACATCTATTACTTTATCCTGTCCAGGGTTCTGCGGATTTTTTACTTTTGCATCTACCCATGAATAACTTCCATATAAAGCAAGTTCGGGTAAGATAAAAATTTTAGTTTCCACTTCTACGCCCTTTCTTTCTGAATTTCCAATATTGACAGGTTCATTATTAATTATTGCTATCTCTCGTTTAAGATCTGTGTTAAAGTAATCAAAAGTAAATTGAACCTTGTCAAAAATAAAAGCATTAAATCCAATATCCCAAGAGGAAATATTAGCAGGTTCAATATCAAAGTTTTTCTTCTGAGAGGAACTTGAAGGTGAAACTTCATTCATATAAGGTGCCCTTGCGCTCTTGGACCAGTTTGCAAAAATATCAAAATTTTTTATGGGAGAAAAAACTAATCCTATCTTAGGACTTATTACAGAAGAACTTCCCCTACCTGAATTAACATCGGCAGTGCTATTTGATACATCGTATATAAATCTGTCAAATCTTATACCTCCCACAAATTTCAATATGTCCAAAGGTTTTAGCTGTCCTTGGAGAAATAGAGCATACTGTTTATATGTTGCATCCCAGTATTGAGAATAAACACCTGATTTAATTCTTTTAATTGTTGGATATCTCTGATAATATCCGTCATCATACCTGAACTCAAATCCAGGAGTAAGGCTTATTTTTTCATTAA
>CAKZQH010000110.1 GCA_937139565.1 uncultured Nitrospiraceae bacterium
GTAAGAGAAAAATTGGCTTTGAAAAGTATAAAAAAACAATAGACTACATTAGGTGGGAAAGGAAAATATAAGTCTCTGAAATATTTAGTTTTTTTAAATAAAATATACCCTAAATTGATGAAGTCGGGCTTAGAAAAGAATTAATTTTTAGCATGGAAATTTACTGATTACAAGAACAACATAAAAAACAGGGAACTTTTTTATAAAGTCGGTCTAATTCCTTAGGATATTTTTTTCGACTAACCAATTTAATTCTTATCCATTTAAACCGTCCTTGCAAGGGTTATTCCGTGGACTTCTTTTGCTCCAGCTTTTTTTAGGACCTTTGCGCACTCTCCAAGAGTAGCTCCCGTTGTTAGCACATCATCAATAAGAGCTATTTTCAGCCCACCTATTGATTGGTAAGCTTCGAAGGAATCTTTCACATTGTCATATCTTTCTTTTGCATCCAGTGAAGCCTGATCAGCAGTTTCACGGATTTTCAAAAGTATCGTTAAATCGTAGGACTTTAACCAACAGCGAGCTAATTCTCGGGTAAGAATTGCTGATTGGTTAAATCCTCTTTTTAGTAATTTTTCTCTGCTGAGGGGCACTGGTATTACTAAATCCACATCAATAGGAGGGAGAGAACAAAGAAATTTGGCAAGCTCTTTTCCAATTCTCTTTATTCCCTGGTATTTAAAACAATGAATGGCCTCTCTTAGGACCCCTTCATAGGCTCCAAAGGAGGTTACAGAATCTACATATTTCCAAAAATCTTTACTAAAATGGCCTGTTGTAATTTTAGATGAACTCAAGCCTTTTATTGAATTCCAACAGTCTTGGCAAAAGGGTGAATATTTAAAAAATGCTTTCCTTTGACAGATAGGGCAGTTTTCGCCAAAAACTAAATCATAAAGGAGACTCCTTAATGATAATTTCATCTCTTTTCTGTCCAGTAGATATTATCTGTATTTTCACATTTAATTTATCCTCAATGAATTGAAGATATTTCTTTGCATTTGTTGGCAGTTTTTCATAATCTCTAATCCCTGATGTACTCTCATTCCATCCAGGGAGTTCCTCATAAAGGGGTGTACAATTTTGCAAAATTTCGAGTTCTTTTGGAAAATCTTCTAAAATTGCGTTTTTATACTTGTATCCTACACACACTTTCAATTTATCTATACCATCCAAAATATCAAGTTTTGTAATTGCAATTCCTGTGAAACCATTTACTCTTATGGCATGTTTAAGCCCTATGAGATCAAGCCAGCCACATCTTCGTGGTCTTCCTGTTGTTGCTCCATATTCGCCACCGTTTTTTCTTATTCTTTCACCGAGGTCATCTTTAATTTCTGTAGGGAAAGGCCCTTCTCCTACCCTTGTAGTGTAGGCCTTTACAATGCCGAGGATTTTATCAATTTTCCTTGGGCTCACGCCAGCTCCTGTGCACGCTCCTCCAGCGATTGTGTTCGATGAGGTTACATACGGATAGGTTCCATGATCAATATCAAGGAGCGTACCTTGGGCTCCTTCGAAAAGGATTGATTTACCACTATCGATAGCTTGATTTATTAAAATATCGGTATCAGCGATGTATTTTTTTAGTTTCTCTGCGTAATCTAAATAAAGAGACAATATTTCTCCCTCTTTGAGTTCCTCTGCATTATATAGGTTTTTAAGAAGAAAATTTATAATATCCAGATTTGCTCTTATTTTGTCACTGAGTACTTCTGGATAAAGGAGATCCACCATTCTAACTCCGTTGCGGGCAATCTTGTCTGTATAACAAGGACCGATGCCTTTTTTAGTTGTTCCTATTTTTTTCTTTTTTTCTGTTTGTTCTTCTATGGCTATATGATAGGGCATGATAAGATGACAGTGTTTAGAGATGAATAGGTTTCCATCTATTTCTATGTCTTTCTCCTTGAGTGTATCAATTTCTTTTAAGAGCGCACCTGGATCAACTACAACACCGTTACCTATAATGCATTTCTTTTCTTTATGAAGAATTCCAGATGGAATAAGATGAAGAATATACTTTTTATCTCCAACTACTACCGTATGTCCGGCATTACAGCCTCCCTGAAACCTTACTACATAATCACATTTTTCTGTCAAAAAATCAACTATTTTCCCTTTTCCCTCATCTCCCCATTGCGCACCTATAATAACAATAGTGGACATTTTCTTTTCTCCTTTGAATTAGTGAACGGAAATATATACAGATTTTACTTCCAGCACATTAGGAAGTTTCTTAATTTGTTCTATAATATCTTCAGTTAAAGGTGTATCAATGCTTATAACTGACAAAGCAATTCCTCCTGCTTCTTTTCTTCCAAAGTGCATGTGTCCAATGTTGATATTATTTTTTCCAAGCAGCGTTCCTATATTACCAATTACACCTGGACGATCATGATTTTTCATAAAGATCATGTTTCCTTCAGGAATGATTTCCATCGAAATATCATTTATTTGAACTATTCGTGGGTCTTTTCTGCTTAGAAGAGTTCCAGCAATTATGGTTTTATCATCTTTAGAGAGTAAATTAATCTTTACTAGACTTTGATAGTCTCCTGCCTCTTTGCCCTTAATCTCTTTTACCTCTATACCTCTTTCCTTAGCAATAAAAGAGGCATTTACAAAATTAACAGGTTCACCTAAAATTGGATCTAAAATTCCCTTTAAAGCTGCTGCAGTTAATGCCTGTGTATTTAAAGATCCTATTTCTCCGAGATACTCGATTTGAACTCCCTTTATGCTTTTTGTGAATATCTGGGATGCAAAACTACCCATTCTCTCAAGAAGGACAAGATAGGGCCTTAATAGAGGTACCTGATCAAAAGGTATTGATGGGAAGTTTACCGCATTTCTTATGGTTCCATTGATGAGGTAATCTACAATCTGTTCTGCTATGGCTACTGCAACACTTTCCTGTGCTTCTTGAGTTGATGCGCCAAGATGGGGTGTGCATATTACTCTTTCGTCTGCAATTAGCGGATAACCCTCCTCAGGTGGTTCTTTCTCTAAAACATCTAAGGCAGCTCCTGCTACTTTACCGCTTTGAATGGCTTCATAAAGGTCCTTTTCATTTATAATTCCACCTCGTGCGCAATTAACAATATATACCCCGTCTTTCATCTTGGAAATAGTATCTTTATTAATAAGATATTTGGTTTCAGCAGTAAGTGGAGTATGAATAGTTATGAAATCCGCATCTGAAAAAATTTTGTCAAGGTCAGTTTTGGTAACACCAAGCTCTTCTGCTCTTTCATCACTTAAGAAAGGATCGTAGGCTAAAACATTCATGCCCATGCATTGTAATCTTTTAGCCACTTCAGAGCCTATTCTACCAAGTCCTATTACTCCTACAGTTTTATTATATAGCTCAACACCCATAAATTTTTTCTTTTCCCATTTTCCAGCCTTCATTGATGCTGATGCTTGAGGAATTCGTCTGGCAAGGGCAAATAACATCGCTATGGCATGTTCAGCTGTTGTAATTGTATTGCCACCAGGAGTATTCATAACAACAATACCTTTTTTTGTGGCAGCTATTTTATCTACATTGTCAACACCTGTGCCTGCTCTTCCGATTACCTTCAGTTTATCTGCTGCTTCAATTATTTCAGCGGTCACTTTAGTAGCACTTCTGATTACTAAAGCATCGTATTCACCTATAATGCTTTTAAGCTCTTCAGGTTTAAGTCCAGTTTTAACATCAACTTCAAGTCCTGCCTTTTTGAGGATATCAACTCCCTTTGGTGAAATATTATCGCTCACAAGTACTTTCACTTCGCATCCTCCTTGGAAAAAATTTCCTCTGCCTTTGCAACTCCCTTACCAAAAGTAACTTGATAACCTAATTCTTTGAGGGTCATTTCAAGGGCAGAAATTCCCACGATTACATCAAATTTATCAGCATAACCTAAATGAGCGAAACGGAAAACTTTACCCTTCAGCTTGTCTTGACCACCAGCAGCAGTTACACCATGCTTTTCTCTAAGAGTTTTGTAAATAGCCTGTCCGTCAATTCCTTGAGGAGCTTCAATTGCTGTTACTGCATTACTTGGTGTTCCCTTAGGAAAAAGAGAAAGACCTAATTCTTTTACAGCCTCTCTTGTGGCATGGGCAAGCAGAGCATGTCTGCGGAAGATATTTTCTAAGCCTTCTTTTTGCATAAGTTTAATTGCTTCATTAAGACCTATTATAAGAGAAACTGCTGATGTGAAATTTGTTTGATTTTTTGCAAGATTTTCTCTTTCCTTTTTAAGATTAAAATAGAATCTTGGTGTTTTTGATTTCTCATTTCTCTTCCATGCCTTTTCACTTACGCTTATAAAGGCAAGGCCAGGAGGAAGCATAAATCCTTTTTGAGCACCGCTTACCATTACATCAATAGCCCATTCGTCTGTTTTTATATCGTGAGCTACCAAGGCAGAAATTGAATCTACAATAAAAAGAGTATCTTCATAATTTTTTACTACTTTCCCTAAAGCTTCTATGTCGTGATAAACTCCTGTCGAGGTTTCGCTTGCCTGAACAAAAACACCCTTAATATCGGGATGTTTTTTTAGCTCTTCTTCAACTCTTCCAACATCTACTGAATATCCCCATTCAACAGGAATTTCTATAACATTTAAATTGTATGCTTGGGCAATTTTTGTCCATCTTTCACCAAATTTACCACCATTTATAACAAGAACTTTTTCTTCTGGCGAAAAAAAATTATTTACTGCTGCAACCATAGCTCCTGTTCCAGTAGAGCACAGGAGAAGAACATCATTTTTAGTTTGATATATCCACTGAAGTCCTTTTTTTGCAGAATCAAGAATTGGTAAGAAATCGGGACTTCTGTGATGAATAATTGGCATAGCCATGCTTAAAAGAACCTCGGGTGGCACAGGTGTTGGGCCAGGAGCAAGAAGATATCTCTTTAAAATCATTTCGTCCTCCTCGAAATTAAAATTTTAACAATAGAATATATTACCATAACTCGTGTAGTTTGTATAAACTATCCTAAATTGGCTATGTTGAAAACCCTGTTTATCTAAAAATCCTCAAAATTTATCTATTTCTCGCTATCAATATAAAATTTTTATTCCATATCTTTGTTTTTAATTGAGCGAAACCATATGTAAAAAATGGAAATTATGAAAATAGAAAGCAACAGAAAAATCAGTTTTTTATTTGAAACGATAGTGTTTAAAATTCCAGTACTTTTTGAATCGTTACCAACTAATTCAGATTTCCATTTTATGAAGACAATTAAACCTTCTTTTGGAGAAAGCTCTTCATCTGATTGAAATTCAATGAGATTTTCATAGATTTGAATATGGCATTTAGACTTTTTGAGGTCAGAAGACTCAGAGTAACAGAAAATCTTTTGCTCTTTTATTAATTCATCGGTCTTAAAAAACAAAGAGCCTTCAACATTTTTTATCGATGTTTCCCAACTATTGCCTGTCAAATTCCAGAGGATTTCTTTAAATTTATCATTTTGTTTAAAAATATTCTTTACTTCGTAAGTTAAAATGTAGGTTTTTTTACCTGATTGTAAGTTATTAGGATCACCGATCCATATTCTTAAAGTGTTTCAAGATTTAGTAGTTTTAAACTTTTGATCAAAGCCCCATTCATCTTTCAATGAGATAATTTTTATAGGTGTTGTTCGGATTTTATTATTTTCATCTATACATTTAAATCGAATATCTCTATAAATATACCTTGGTTTGTGAAAGAAAATTTCTATGGTTTCTTTTATCCTTATAGAAAAGTCATTGTAAACTGTAATGTCCGAACGATAACGGTTAATTGTAAAATCTTGTGCAAAGGAGATTGAGAAGGCAAAAATTATAAAAAAGAGCGATACAAAAAGTTTCAACTAAATTTTACCTTAACTGGTTGTTTCTCTTCAGAGGGAGCTTCGAGACTAAAGAAGTCTGATTGTTTAAAAGCAAATAGGGCTGCTACAATATTTGAAGGAAAAGACTCAATGGTAATATTGTAATCTCTGACGACGGCATTATAATATCTTCTTGCATTTTCTATGTTGTCTTCAAGTTCTTTTAATTGACTTTGAAGCTGAGTAAAATTTACGTTAGCTTTCAACTCTGGGTAAGCTTCTGCCACAGCAAAAAGACTTTTTAAGCTTTCAGTAAGCAGATTTTCTGCTTTAGCTTTGTCTGATGGAGAACTTGCATTAATTGCCTCTGCTCTTGCTTTTGTAACATTTTCAAAGAGACTTTTTTCATGGGATGCATAGCCTTTGACAGTTTCTACCAGATTTGGAACAAGGTCATATCTTTTCTTAAGCTGCACAAAAATGTCTGACCAGGCATTCTTTACCATGTTCTTCAACTTAACCAGTTTGTTATACATGAGAATAAAGAAAATCAGGATTAGTACAAATATGATTAGTAATATTATGGTCATTGTCATTTTGTTCTCCTTATATTTTTAGTTGAAAATAACATAAATTAAGTAATAATGACAACGGAATTTTTAAAAAACTTGTTTCCTTTGCTTTAATAATTTATAATAATTATAAAATATCAATTTGAAGGAGGCAAAGATGAAGAAGTATAAGTGCAGTGTTTGTGGTTATGTATATGATCCTGCTCAGGGTGATCCTGATAATGGAGTTCAGCCTGGAACACCTTTTGAAAATTTACCTGATACATGGAGCTGTCCTGTATGTGGTGCAACAAAGGATATGTTTGAGCCAGAGTAAAAATGGAGGCCTTTATGAAGTCTATTGAAATTGCTTTAAAGATGGAGACAGATGCAGTTAAATTTTACAAAGAAGCTGCTGAAAAGGTCTCCCATCCCGCAGGAAAGCAGATGTTTCTTGCTATAGTAGAAGATGAGAAAAATCACATCAAAATGATTGAAGAAGTGACGAAAGGACTTGAATTAACCATAAAAGAATCCAATCCGATTAAAACTGTAAAAACCATTTTTGAGAGCTTAAAGGAAAAAATGATGGAGCGTATAGAGGCATCTACTGACGATTTGGAGGCGTTTAAAGTTGCTATGGAGATGGAAAAGGAAGGTATTGATTTTTATAGAAAAGTTTTGGATGAAGTCCAGACTGAAAAGGAAAAAAAGCTTTTTACTCGACTTGTGTTCGAGGAGGAGCAACACCACAAAATTTTCGCAGAAACCTATAATTTTCTGAAAGACACTGGAAATTGGTTCATGTGGAAAGAGTTTTCAATTGTTGAGGGATAAAGGGAGGGCTTACCTCCCTTTTTTATTTTATTCCAAGCACATCTCCCATGTCATAAAGGCCTGCTTTCTTTCCATGTAACCACATAGCAGCTTTAAGTGCTCCTCTTGCAAAAGTGTCCCTGCTTGAAGCTTTATGAGTTATTTCAATTCGCTCACCAAGACCGCCAAACAGTACCGTGTGCTCTCCAACAATATCTCCAGCTCTTACTGTTTGTATTCCAATTTCTTTTTTACTTCTTTCCCCAATGATTCCTTTTCTCTCATAAACCACTACTTCATCAAAATTTCTTCCTAAAGCTTCAGCAATTACCTTACCCATTTTTATAGCTGTTCCACTAGGTGCATCCTTTTTCATTCGGTGATGGGCTTCTACAATCTCTACATCGTATTCATCTCCAAGAACTTTTGCCACATCTTTTAGGATTTTAAATAGAAGATTAACTCCAATGCTCATGTTGGGAGATAAAACAATCGGAATTTCCTTTGCAACATTACCTATGAGTGCAAGTTGCTCATTATTAAACCCTGTTGTTCCTATTACAATTGATTTTTTATATTTTTTTACGATCTCTAAATGACTAAGTGTAGCTTCTGGAGAGGTAAAATGAATTACCACATCGGTTGAAGTGATGACTTTTTCGATGTCATCAATAATTTCTACTCCAATTTGTCCTATTCCTGCAATGATTCCTGCATCTACACCCAGCTTAGAATGGTTCTTGGACTCTATGGCACCAACTATTTTTAAGTCTTCGTAATCCTTAGAAAGAGCAATAATTCTACTGCCCATTCTTCCTGCTGCACCGCATACGGTAAGGTTCACCATTTTTTACCTCCTCGTTTATGTTTTCATCTATTTCTTCTACTTTAATTGAATAGCTTTCATGAAACCAATTCCAAAGGTCAAGGATTTTACAGCTTTTTGAGCAAAAGGGTTTCCAAGGATTATTTTCATATTCTTGTAACTTTCCACAGATAGGACACTTTATTTTCATGCTTTAATTTTAATTTTTCCTCTGCTAAAATGGCAACAATTCTTTTATTCCAAAATAGAGATTTAGGAGATGTAATTAAGAGGAGGGCTGAATACTGAATAGCTGATTAGTGATTTTTGGTTACTCAAATATGATAGACTATTTTAAACAATGATAACTGTAGAAAAAATTAGCAAATTTTACGGTAATTTAAAAGCTTTAGATGCTGTGAGTTTCCAGATTGGAGAAGGTGAGATATTTGGTCTTCTTGGACCAAATGGTGCAGGAAAAACAACTACAGTAAAGATTCTTACCACCCTTACGAATCCTGATGAAGGACGGTGTCTTATAGATGGAATGGATGTTGTTTTAAACAGTCATCAGATAAAAAGTATTATTGCTGTGGTTCCACAGGAGAATAATCTTGAAAGAGAGCTTACAGTGTATGAAAATCTATTAATATATGGCATGCTTCATAAAGTTAAAGATTTAAGGAGAAAAATATCCGATATTCTTAACTCTCTTGATATCTCTCACAAGAAAAATTCTCTCGTTAATTCTCTTTCCGGAGGATTACAAAGAAGACTGCTGCTTGCAAGAGCACTCCTTTCTAACCCTAAGGTTTTATTTTTAGATGAACCCTCCATCGGACTTGATGCTCATATAAGAAGACAACTTTGGCAAATAATAAGGAGTATAAAAAGTGAGGGTAAAACAGTTTTTCTCACAACCCACTACATAGAGGAAGCAGAGGCTCTATGCGACAGAGTTGGTATTCTTTCTCACGGTAAACTTATTGCTCTTGGAACACCAGAGGAGTTAAAAAGAGAAGTAGGAGAGTTTGTGGTTGAATATTTAGATAAAGAAGGCAGATCGACGAGCTCTATTTGTCAAAAAAAGGAAGAGGCCTATGAGATAGCAAAGAGTAAAAATGACAGAGTAACAATTCGAAAAACAAACTTAGAGGATGTTTTTGTTAAACTCACAGGAGAAAGAATACTAGAAAAGGACAAGGGATAATGACAGACTGGTGGCCAGTTTTTCTTAAGGAGATGTTACACTTTAAAAGAAAATTACTTAGACTTGGTTACATATTTTCTGCAATGATGGCACCTATTATTTATCTTGTCACATTTGGGCTTGGTCTCGGGAAAACAGTAACCCTCACAGAAGGAACTGATTATCTTACATTTCTTCTGCCAGGACTGGTGGCAATGAGTTCGATGAATAACTCTTATACCTGGGTAGCAAGTGCTTTAAATTTAAGTAGAATTTATTTTAAAACCTTTCAAATACTCATTCAATCGCCCATAAAGCCATTTTCAATAATGATTGGTGAAGTACTGGCAGGTATGGTTAAAGGTATATTTGCTTCTTTACTTATAATTTTAGTTGGAATTTTTGTGCCCTCTGATTTTTCAATAAATCTGATTTTCCTATTAACGCTGATTCTTAACTGTTTTATGTTTGCATCTCTCGGATTAATCACGGGAATGATTACCAAATCTCACGAAGATACGGCAACTTACTCTAATTTCTTTATAATGCCAATGGCCTTTTTTAGTGGTACTTTTTTTTCTATTGAACGAATTCCCTATATTTTTAAACCAATAATTTATATAATGCCACTAACACATACAAATATTTTGATACGAAAAAGCACTTTAGATTTAGATGGAACAATCTCTCTTTTGGTGATAATTTTTTATTGTGCTATTTTTTTCTGCTTGGGTGCAAGACTGATAGCTAATTATAGGGAGTAGGGTGGTCATTAAAACTTATTTTTTATTATACTTTTAGAAAATGGATATTTTAGAGCTAACTTTTATCCTTTCCCAGAGATTAAGTATTATAGCTACGATAGCTTTTATTCTCTCACGGATGTCAGCGCTTGGAAGAGTGCTTTCAAGAAAGCCTTCTAAAAGAGACAAGCTTATACTATCCCTTGTATGCGGAGGACTTGGAATTCTTGGCACTTACGGAGCAGTTGAAATTTATGGAGCTCTTGCTAACTCTAGAGTTGTGGGAGTTATGGTGGGTGGTCTGCTAGGTGGTCCATTTGTCGGCGGAGCAGCTGGAGTAATCGCAGGCTTGCATCGTTACTTTTATGGAGGTTTTACTGCTTTTGCTTGTGGACTTTCTGCATTTGTTGAGGGAATACTTGGTGGTTTAATTTACAGTAGATGGAAAAAAGGATTGATTCCTTGGCATGTGGCTCTTTTTGCAGGACTTATTGGTGAGATGGTACAGATGATAATTATCCTTATTTTTGCGAAGCCTTTTTCAGAGGCAGTAGCGCTAGTTAGAATCATTGCAATTCCTATGATTACTGTTAATTCAATAGGTATAGCTATATTTATGCTTATTATAAAATCAGCAATTGAACATCAAGAAAGAGTTGCTGCCAATCAGACAAAGGCAATTTTGAACATAACTAATTTAATTCTTCCATACCTTCGAGGAGGATTGAATGAACTATCGGCAAATCAAATTGCAGAGATTATAAAAAATAGCATAGAAGTTGCTGCAGTTGCAATAACGGACAAAAAAAAAGATTCTTGCTCATGTGGGATTAGGTGCAGATCATCATTATGCTGGACATCCTATACTTACAAAGGCCACAATTAACACAATTGAGACAGGCGAAATTCAAATTGCCAACAACAAAGAAGAAATAGGATGCAAAAATCCGAAGTGTAAGTTAAGTTCAGCGGTTATTGTTCCCCTCAAAAGGCGAAATGAAATCATAGGGAGTCTCAAACTATATTACGAAAGGGACAATAGTATCACTCCTGTAGATTTATAAATAGCAAGGGGGCTTGCTCATGTATTTTCAACACAACTTGAAATTGTTGAGCTTGAAACTCTGGCAAGACTTAAAACAGAGGCGGAGTTAAAATCTCTTCAGGCTCAGATTCATCCACATTTTATATTCAATGCTTTGAATACAATTATTTCCTTAGTTAGAATAGATCCTGCAATGGCGAGACGGCTTCTTATTAATCTGTCAACCTTTCTAAGATACAGTCTTAAAAAGGAAAAGGAGATTTCTCTTAGAGAAGAGCTTAATTATGTTGAAGCCTATCTTTCAATTGAACAGGCAAGATACAAGGATAAACTTACTGTTTCTTATTCTATTGATCCGCAGGTTGATCTCGATCTTCCTATCCCTCCTTTTACTATTCAACCCCTCGTTGAGAATGCTATTAAGCATGGACTTAAATCAAAAGTAAAGGGCGGTGAAATTTTGATTAATATATATAATGAACTTATGTATACGGTAATTTCAGTTAAGGACAATGGCATAGGCATAAAACAATCTTCTGAAATTGAAAAAGCAAAAGGCAATGGCTTAGGGCTTTATCTTGTAAATGAAAGACTCAAAAGAATTTATGGAAATGAAAGCACGATTATAGTAGAAAGTGAACCAGAGATGGGCACAAAGGTATTTTTCAAAATACCAATCAGACCAATCCAAAAAGATGTCATTTACAGTTTTAGTAATTGAAGATGAACCCTATGCAAGGGATGAATTGATATATATACTTTCCAGGTTTTCCTTTTGTGAGATAATTGGAGAGGCAGAATCGGGCCAGGAGGCAATAGCCCTCTGCAAGAAACTTAAACCTGAGGTTTTATTTTTAGATATTGAACTTCCCGACATGTCTGGTATGGAGGTAGCAAGAGTAGTTTCAGATTTCTCCTTAGCGCCATTAATAGTTTTTGCCACAGCCTACGATGAGTATGCAGTTGAAGCCTTTGAAGTTGGAGCAATAGATTATATATTAAAGCCCTTTGAAGAAAGTAGAATAGAAAAAACATTACAAAGAATAGAGAGATTAAAACTTAATAAAGAGGACTGGATAATGGCGCTAAAGAAGATTTCCGAATTCGTGAGTTCAGCCACACTTAAGAAGCTTCCTGTTCAACAAAGTGATGGAATTATAGACCTTATTGCCTATCGGGATATTCTATTTTGTGAGTCTGCTGGTAAAGGCGTAAGGGTTATTACTCATAAGGGAGAATACCTCTTTAATGGTACTCTGTCTGATCTTGAGGTTAGATTAAAATTAGATGGATTTTTGAGAGTACATAAAAGTTATCTGATAAATTTAAAGAAGATACAGGCTGTCATTCCTTGGTTTAAAGGCACCTACTGGATAGTTTTAGAGGGAGAAAAGAGGCAAATACCAGTTAGCAAGTCTTTAATTAAAGAGCTTAAGGAGATTTTAGGAATTAGGTGTAGTTAATTTCCATTCATTATCAGTAAATTTCTATTCAAGTTACAATTTTTTCTTTTCGTTACTTTTTCGTTGTTAACCCATTTTATTCCAACTACAATAGTTTAAAAATAAAAAGGAGGTGTTTTTTATGCATGCATTGGTACTTGTAGTTATTGCTGCATGCGTATTTGTCCTTGCCTATCGCTTCTACAGTGCCTTTATTGCTGCAAAGGTCCTATCACTTAATCCAAACAGACCAACACCTGCGAATACTCTAAACGACGGTAGAGATTATGTGCCTACAAACAGATGGCTTGTTTTCGGGCATCACTTTGCAGCAATAGCTGGAGCAGGCCCACTTATAGGACCTGTTCTTGCCGCTCAGTTTGGCTATCTGCCAGGTTTCTTATGGATTTTAATTGGAGGTGTGCTTGCTGGAGCTGTCCATGATATGGTGGTGCTTTTCGCATCGGTAAGACACAATGGAAAATCTCTTGCAGAGATTGCTAAAGCTCATATTGGTCCTGTATCATACTGGCTTGTGCTTGTGGCAACCCTTTTTTTATTGATAATTGTTTTAGCAGGTGCCTCTATTGCAGTAGTTAATGCTCTATTTCATAGCCCGTGGGGAACTTTCACAGTTGGAATAACTATTCCAATAGCACTTTTTATTGGTGCTTATCTAAAATGGCTGAGACCAGGAAAGGTTGTTGAGGCAAGCATTATTGGAGTTTTGCTAATAATTTTGGCAGTTGTACTTGGTCCTGTTATTAAAGATTCTTTTCTTGCTCCTTATTTTACTCTTGAAAAAAAGGAACTTGCGGTACTTATTCCTGTTTATGGTTTTTTTGCTGCTGTGCTTCCTGTATGGCTTTTACTTGTGCCAAGAGACTATCTTAGTTCATATATGAAGTTTGGAACCATGTTACTTCTTGCAGTAGGTGTTATTCTTGTTAATCCTGTCATTCAAATGCCAGCAACAACTCAGTTTATCGCAGGAGGAGGCCCTATAATTCCAGGAAAAGTGTGGCCCTTTATGTTCATAACTATTGCATGCGGCGCTATCTCTGGTTTTCATTCTCTTGTTTCTTCTGGAACAACACCTAAGATGGTTGCAAATGAGAGGGATATAAGAGTAATTGGCTACGGAGCCATGCTTACAGAGAGCTTTGTTGCTCTGATGGCTCTTATAGCTGCCACTGTTCTTCCAACAGCTGACTATTTTGCCATAAACAGTCCTCCTGCTCTTTTTCAAAAACTTGGAATGCAGGTACAGGATTTGCCCTATTTATCTGCTCTTGTAGGTGAAGAACTCGCAGGTCGGCCAGGTGGTGCAGTTTCATTAGCAGTTGGAATGGCTGACATATTTTCACGAGTAGGAGGACTTAGGCATTTGATGGGCTATTGGTATCACTTTGCCATTATGTTTGAGGCGTTATTTATTTTAACTCTCATTGATGCAGGCACAAGAGTTGGACGGTATCTTATGCAGGAAATTGGTGGTGTTGTGTATCCCAGGCTTCGGGATTATAAATGGTGGCCAGGCATTATTTTTACAAGTGGAATATTTACTTTTTGCTGGGGTTATTTACTTTACACAGGAACAATCTCAACCATATGGCCACTCTTTGGAGTAAACAATCAACTTCTTGGAGGAATGGCTTTTGCAATAGCAACCACCTTCCTTCTAAGAATGGGCAAGGCAAAATACATATGGGTTACTATGATACCCATGATTTTTCTTCTGATTACAACTATTGTAGCTGGCTATCAGAACATTGTAAATAACTATTTACCAAAGAATAACTACCTTCTTGCGGTAATTTCTGCTATAATGATAGTTATGGTTATATTAATTGTTGCAGACTCTGTAAGAGTGTGGATTGACATACTAAGAGGTAAAAAGCCACTACTTAAAGACGATATCTCTCAGCCAGAGATTAAGGAAATGCCAACTAAATATTTATCGGAGTAATGTCGATAAAAGGGGTGGATTTTATAGATAAATCTACCCCGAAAATTTTTTTATTGAATGGATAAAATACCTAACTTTAGTTTAATTACTCTTGCTCAAACATTACTGACAACCTTTGATTTTTTTGAACACAACATATCAATACTAGATAAGGATTTAAATGTTCTATGGGCTAATAAATCTTATCTTCAAAGGCTTGGCAAAAATTTTGATGATGTTATAAACAAAAAGTGTTATTCTCTATGGCATGAGAGGAATTCACCCTGCATTGATTGTCCTAGTGTTAAGGTTATAGAGAGTGGAAAAATAGAAAAAGGCAAACAGCTTTTTCCAAATAGATGCTACTTTAATGTAACAAGTATTCCTCTTATAGAAAACGAAGAAATAAAAGGATTGATAGAGATTAGAGAAGAAATTAAAGAAGCTGAAATTATTGATAAAAGATTAATAGAAATTTATAACATTGAAGGATTCAATGAATTATTGGAAAATATCGTCCATCATCTTAACAATATTTTTACGGGCATATATGGATTTGCCCAGCTATTAAAAAATCAGGTAAAAGATCCAACAGCCCTTTCCTATTTGAAAAAACTTACAGATAGCATAGAGAAGGGAACTAAATTTATTCATTCGATGGTCAATTTAAAGAAATCGCCATCAATTATGACTGTTTTTGATTTAAATTACCTTATTAATTCTCAAAAAGATTTTATTAAGGAGAAGGCAGGAGAAAATATAACAGTAGAGTTTGACCTTGAAAAGAATGTTGCTTTGATTTTAGGTGATCCCTTTCATATAAGAGAGGTCATTTTAGAATTAGTGGAAAACGCAATCTATTCTATAGAAAAGGAAGGAAAGATTACAATTAGCACAGAGAAGGTTACTTCTGACAATGGAAGCACAATAGTTCTTACAATTTCAGATAATGGTATTGGAATGGATGAAGAAACTTTAAAA
>CAKZQH010000111.1 GCA_937139565.1 uncultured Nitrospiraceae bacterium
GAGAGAATGAAGATTGAATGTAGCTTTCCTAAGAAGACAGTGAAAGGCTATACAGGCTATCGTGCAGTTGTAGATATGAAAAAATAACCCCATGGCAGGCTCTAAAGCCTGCCTGATTAAAAAGGAGGTAAAAATGAGACTAATAATAATCTTAACTTTGTTAGTCGGTCTTTTAACAAGTGCTTGTGTGTCAACAAAGGCAAACAACCCATATCTTGTCTTGCTTGACAAGCCTGAGTTTCAGTCAGGGGTTTCCGTGACGGAAGTAGTGCAAGGGCTAAAAGAGGCTAAGGAGATATTGCCAAGTGTTCCAGCTATTTCAAATTGCAGTCTTCCATATTGCATAATGTGTCAATTTACGGATATGGAGAATAAAGAAATGGAAAAAGGTTTTTTACTTCTGTATGGTGGGAAAGTTTTTACACACAGAAATGGTTTTGTTTTGAACACGCAAGGCATGGCATGTAGTTATCACACCAGAACAGGAAAAACAAGAATAGAGCAAATGGATTTAGCATACTATAATATGGTTAGAGGGAAATATGACAATATACCAGCAGAAAACTCAAAATCTATGCTAATCAAATATATAGCCTATAATAAGGCTACAAATTTACTTGCAGTAGTTTATACTAACGTCACTTCACAGCAAAAATACGTTTGCAGACATGACTTTACATCATGTTATAGCAGTAATGAACCTTTAGAGATAGCCCTTTCTTATATTAGAATTTACGTGCCTTCTGAAAAGCTTTCAGAACAGCTCAGAAATATTGATTTGAACATAAAAAAAGAATCTCTTAGTGCAGCAGCTTACTACACGCTTACATCGCTTAAGGATACTTCATTTAAAGCACATACCCTAAATGAATTTTCAAATGCATTTGGGGTCAATTTAACTAATGGTTTACTGGAGCTTGGATATAAAGATGCTACTGAAAGCGCCTATAAAAGATTTCCTACTTATTACGAGATAGAAAAACAGAATTCAAAACCGAAAGACCCAAATCTTATATACAAATTCTTAGCAGAATTCATGAATGCAGGAGGAAAATAATGGAAAAACACTTCTTTTATGCAAGCAGGCTTCTTGCCTGCTTGGTCTTTTTTATATTTGCAACTACTGTTTTTGCTAATGAGATTAGAAGACAATTTTATGACTACTTAAGTAGTGACAACCTGTTCTATAATATTAATCAAGTCAAAAAAGAAGCAGAAAAAAAGGTAACTGAGTTATGCTCGAATTACTCTGAAGATTATCTGTATGGGGATTCTCGAGCCCTTTCTTCACAGTTAGTGTGTTCTAATTCACTTGCTATGACATTTCCAGGGAGTGCTTACAACCCCAGAGCGGGTGGGTATGTTGTATTTGGGAATGTAATTGTATATCTTACACCCATGGACTTTGGGAATAAAGTATCTGTTACAAAAATAGTCTCCCAAAAAGATTTTTTAATTACTGCAGTGCCTAACCCATACTTTCCAAATGCCTACACTGTATCAATAAAAATTCCCGAGGGGGGTTCTGCTCAGTTCATGCTTGCGCAAGATGGAATAATTGATATTCAAAACATTTCAAGTGTATATGATCTTGAGGAATCTTTCCTCAAACAGAATCAAAAGATTTCGAAAAAGACTCTTGTTACAGAAATACTTGAATACTACAAATTGTTGAAACAAAAACAAAAAATCTCTTCTATTGACTTTATTCTTTCTATGCTCACCTCAGTTGAAGCACAGGAAAACTTCATTGAATATGTTCTACAAAAGCAGAAAGGAGGGAAAAAGTGAGAAAAGTTTTTCTTCTCTTGCTTTTATTCTGTTTTTTCTACACAAATGCACATGCTCAACCTTCTTCTTCATATGACACACAAAAAAAGAAATCTCATGTCAAAGAACGCTCAATACAGCAGAGGCAAACTATTGACTTTAAAGAAAATACTTCCACCCGTGCAAGCTCAAGTAGAAAATCAACCTCACTTGTTGAAGTATCCCTTGACTCCCTTATCTTTGCAGAAATTGCAAAACTTGAAACTCAGAAAGAACCCTATCAGTCTTGCAGGCTTATCACCAACCCGCCACTTCCAGCAGATTTTAACCTAACGGCAGAAGTTAGACCAGATGTTATAGACATATACAAATCCGAATACCTCACTAAAGCAGCACAGTCTAATGTAAATGTAGCAGATATTGCAGACTTAGAAAAACTCAAGCAGTATACTATTTGTATAGCTCAGTATGCAGAAGTAGCCTCAAAAATCCTGCAGAGTGTAAGAAGTTCATATAATTCAATTTCAGACTTGCAAAAACATATATCTTTGCTTGTGAGTCAATACTCAACTCAAAAATCAAGTGTATCCTCACAAATTGAAAACATAAACTTTAAACAGTGTAGATTTGCAGACTCTATAAATCGTATTCAGTGTAAACAACTCTACATTGAAATAGCAGACAGACCTAAACTGCTATTGAACAAGCAAAAAATATTTGCAGACTCAATTTATATGAATATCTCAAGCAAATTCAATATAGAGAAGTCCGCAGCTTCTGAATTTGCAAAGGCTACAGAGAAAGCCTCGCAGACTATAACAGAAAGTGCAATGTCTCAGAAAGAGTCTGTAGAACGCTCAAAATCAAGCAGTGCAACAGTGAAAACACCTTCCTTGCCACAATAACACCCAGGGCCACTGCCCTGGGTGGCTTCGTAGAATCGATTTAGAGACGATTTTTTGGTTTGACCCATAGTTAGGTATACCCCTGCAAACGTGAGCAAACCACCGAGCCACCGACCGCTCGCTAAAGCAGTGGCAATATGTTGGCTTTATTCCAGACGACTGATTGATTTAGCCTCGTTGGTGTTCTCCGCTCGCTTGCGGAGATACCTCGAACTCTCCGCATCGGTGGCTCGGTTACTACCCTAAAACCCATTTAAGGAGGTAGGCTATGAAAAAATGCAAAAACTGTCAAAAAGAATTCTATCCCACCTACAACCTGAAAAACTTCTGTAGCCTGAAATGCCAGAAAGAATATCGCAAAAACTATATGAAAACCCTTATGCAACAGAAAAGAAATTCTGTTAGCAAAATCCACCGCTATGTTAATACTCATGATAATACTTTTGAGTCTCTAAAAGGCTTTAAAAAAACTTCTAAGGGGGATTTTGAGACCGAATATGGTAGTCATGAGAACTACCAGATAGCTAAAACATGCTGTAACTGGGAGACCAAACAGAAAGAGAGATACTGCATTACACTTTATGAACCATATTTCTTATTTATAAAGCCATGTAGGGAATGCCATATCTTAGATGCTTTGAAATTTTACGACATAAAAAAGAAAGCAGAGAAAAAGACAAAAAGAGAAACTGCATTAATAAATATAGAAGCACATTAAAAAGGAGGCAAGGTATGAAAAAAGCATTTAAAGACATGTATGCAGACCTAAAGGAAATGTGGACCGACACGCTTAGACCAGTTCTAAGAGGCTTTCTCACTTATGCACCAGGGAAAACCCTTGCAGCAATATTGCTTACAGGTTTTAATCTATCCTCATTTTTCAAAGACTTTGGTTTAGGCTATGCTCTTACGGTTCTTGTCTCTTTTGTAGGTTCTATCTATCTTTTCCTGAAAGCCTATCAAAGGACTAAAGAGGGAATGATTCAAGAGGAAAAGGAACGGATAGAGAAACTTTGCCAGACTGTTGACCTTCATCTAAGGAGAAAAGGCAATGAATGAGAAAGCCTTTGCTATCGCAAACGCTTTAGCCAGATACTATGGCATACCTGAGCCAGAGTTTACCTCTGCTCAGGAATGCCACGCATGGATTAAATCGGTCCTTAATAAAAGCAATGCTCAACTAAGGAAGTGTCCGCATTGTCAAACTGTTATGGCACGGAAGTTAGTGAATGGCAGGCTTAGATATGTTTGCAACTCCTGCAATAAAACCTTTGCACTTAAGGGAGTGTAAATGGAACTACTTACTCCAAATGAAGTAACTCAAATTCTCAAAATCACAAAAAGAACCCTCTACCACTATATCAAACAGGGAATTATTCCATACGTGAGACTGCAGAAAAGAATCCGATTCAGAAAAGAAGACATTGACCAATTTATTCAGAACCGACTGAGTAGAAATCCTGAAGTTGACGATATTGTTGTCACTATTAAAAGAAAAATCCAAAAAGCACTCAAGGAGTCTTGACCCGCCTGATGATTTTTTTCTATCCTACCATATCTCTGTTCATTGACAAGCAAGTAAGCCATGTTCTGAAGAAAGGAGCAGGACATGGGACTGTATAAAAGAGGCAATATCTGGTGGTTTTCTGTAACCATTAAAGGTAAACAATTTAGATTTTCAACCAAAACCACAGATAGAAAGAAAGCCACCGAGATTTATGCTAAAGCCCTACTTGAGCTTGATAATCCAACTAAGGACGTTGAAAATCAGATTTCTTTTGGTGAATTCTTTGAGAATCAGTATTTACCTTTTTCAGAGAGGCAGGCTTCTCACCAGAGTAAAAAATATTACTTCAAAGTTATCCCTGAGTGGTTTAAAAAAATACCTATAAATCAAATTACCACCAGAGACATTGAATTGCTTCAGGGAGACCTCCTGAAAGGCAGAACTCCAGCCAGTGTAAACAGAATTATTGCAACTATCAAACACTCACTGAGAAAAGCTTACGAATGGGAATTGACAGAAGAGGAAACCCTTAAAAGAGTGCAAAGAGTAAAACCTCTTAAAGGAGAAGTGCAAAGACTGAGATTCCTATCCCTTGAGGAATGTCACAAACTTATAGAGGTAGCTGAGCCACACTTAAAGCCTATCATTATTACTGCTCTTAATACTGGAATGAGAAAGGGAGAAATTCTGAGCCTCACGTGGAGCCAGATTGACCTCAAACACGGCTTTATCCACCTCGAAAAGACTAAAAACGGAGAGAGAAGAGATATTCCAATGAATGATACTCTTAAAATTCTATTCCGAGACCTCATAAAGAACAGAAGACTCGACTCGGACTATGTATTCTTGAACCCCGAAACAGGAAAGAGACTTACAGACATAAAAAGAAGTTTCAGGACAGCCTGTAAGAGAGCAGGAATTACTGATTTCAGATTTCATGACTTAAGACACACCTTTGCCAGTCATCTTATAATGAATGGAGTTGACCTAAAAACTGTTCAAGAACTTTTGGGACATAAAACCATTAAAATGACCTTAAAATACAGTCACTTATCAAAAGCACACAAGGAAAAGGCAGTAAATACCTTGAATATCACAATTTATCACAATTTTATCACAGTCAGGCAGGAGAGGGGATAGTTGAAAATTCAAAAACCATTGATTTTACTTGGTGGAGCTGATGGGAGTCGAACCCACGACCTCTTGAATGCCATTCAAGCGCTCTCCCAACTGAGCTACAGCCCCAACA
>CAKZQH010000112.1 GCA_937139565.1 uncultured Nitrospiraceae bacterium
TTTTCCTCCTGCCTTGTTATCTCATTTGCGAATCTGATCATCTCTCTTCGTTCCGCTCTATTCTTGCAATTAGAACCCCTCCCCCTTTCTTTCATTGCAAGCTCCCTTTTATGTCATTGCAAGCCTCCTACTTCTGTAATTGTGAGACTTTTCTTTTGTTGTCATTGCGAGGAGCTTTAGCTCCGAAGCAATCTCGCTGTTGCCTCCTTTTCCGTCATTGCCCCCTCCTCCGTCATTGCGAGGAGCGCAAGCGACGAAGCAATCTCATCTTTTCTCGTTTCCGTCATTGTGAGACTTTTCTCGTTTCTGTCATTGCGAGCGACAGCGAAGCAATCTCTCCTTTGACCCCCCTTCAGTCATTGCGAGGCTTTTCTTTTCCTGTCATTGCGGGCTTTTCTTTTCTGTCATTGTGAGACTTTTCTTTTATGTCATTGCGAGCGTCAGCGAAGCAATCTCGTCTTTGAGGCGTCTCAGAGACTGCCACGGCCACTTCGTAACCTCGCAGTGACAAAGTAAGAAGTCAGCTGTTAACTTACCCGGCCTTATTTAAGATTTTGCTAAATAAAAAAAGGGGAGATTCTTAAATCTCCCCTTCGGAATAATAAATAAGGATAAAATTACTTTACAAAAGGATTTGCGTAGAAGGTAATAAGAACAAATACGAGAACATAAATAACGAGAGATTCAATTAATGCAAGACCTACGATAAAGAGTGTCATGAGTTTTCCAGTGACTCCAGGGTTTCTTGCAGAACCTTCAAGAATACCTCTGAGACCCTGTCCCATTCCAGCTCCACCTCCACCAGCTGCTGCACCAAGACCAATTAATGCACCAGCTGTTGCCCATCCGTAATAGTTGAGCTTTGCTGGATCTGACTCAGCTGCAAATACTGCTGATGCAGTCAATACCACAACAAGAGCTGCAAGAAGAACTACAAAAAGCTTTCTCATTATACCTCCCTCCTTTCTTTTTTATTAATGAGACTCTTCAACAGAGCCAGCTATATATACTGCTGTAAGCAACATAAAAACATATGCCTGAAGAACGCTTACCAGGGTTCCGAGACATAAAAATGCAACAGGCACTATTAGTGGTGCTAAAATTCCAAGAACCATTAAGAGTAAGTGTTTACCGAACATGTTTCCAAAAAGTCGGACACCAAGTGTTAAAGGCCTTGCCAAATGGGTTATCCATTCAACTACAAACATAAACATCATGAAAGGAATAGCATAGATACTTCTGATCGGGCCTAAAAAGTGCTCAAGATAACGAATACCGTGAACTTTAAAGCCCATAAACTGATAGATAAAGAAGACAGGAATTGCCATGGAAAAGGTTACATTAACATTGGAAGTTGGGGATTCAAATCCAGGAATAAGACCGAATAAATTGCATACTAAAATATAAATAAATAGAGTGCCCAAGAGGGGCAAAAATTTATCTCCCCAATGCTGTCCAATGCTCATCAGAGCCTGTCCTCTTAAGAATTCGATTAGTATTTCTACGACATTCTGAATTCCTGCTGGCACCATCTTTAGGCTACCTTTAACAGCAATAGCAACACCAATAATAACTCCCATGGCTAACCACGAGTAACTCACATAGGCAGGAACTTGAGGGAATATCATGTGTAAAAAAGTCGGTGCTTCCACGCTAAGCCTCCTTTCTAAAAATTGTTTAAGTTATATTACATAAAAATATTCTAAATGTCAAGATTAAATATAAAGTTCTTTTATTTGCCAAAATTTTGTTAAAATTTCAAATGGATCCATTAACTCATACCCTTTCAGGAATTGTTGCTGGCAAGCTAATAAGTAAAAACAAAAGTCTAATATGGTTTGTATTGGTTTTCTCTTTACTACCGGATGTGGACATGTTTTTGCTTTTTCACAGTAAAGAGCTTTTTCTCACATACCATCGGGGGATAACTCATGGAATACTTTTTTTGTTTCTTTTGCCCCTTATTCCTGCCATTATTTTTAGGAAAAAATTTTCTTTTTTCCCTGTATATGCCTCTTCTTTTTTAGGATATGGATTACATATTCTTCTTGATCTTACGAATCAATACGGAACCAGGGTTTTATATCCTCTTGATGAAACAGCTTATAATCTTTCTTTGACTTTTATAGTTGATCCCTATGTAATATTGCCACTAATTTTAGCTTTATTGATTTCTTTGAAAATTAAAAGAGGGCAAAGGTTTTTGTTAATTTTCTCCCTGATATTAATTGCTTTTTACATCGGGATTAAGGCTTATTTGAAAGGAGAGGCAAAGGAGTTTCTAAAACAAAGAATTGAGGCCCATCAATACAGGGTATATCCATTACCCAATGACTTTGCACGTTGGTGGTTTGTGGTAAGACATTCGAACGAATATATTACTGGTGTAGTTGATCTTTTTACTAAGCGAGTGTACATTGACAATAAATATACCATTAAAGATAATGACTTAGTTTTAAAATCAAAGGAATCTAAATCAGTAAAGGCACTTCTTCATTTTTCCAAACATCCAGCCTTTGAAATAAGAAAAGAGGGAGATGTTAATGTGGTAATATGGAGAGAGCTTTCCTATGCCTTTCTTCCTGAAGACCGATTTACTGCAAAAGTCTGGCTTAAAGAAAACCCTGAAGGTTACAAAATTTTGAATGAAAAATTGAAAATATGAAGGTTTGCGAGATTTTTGCAAGCATTCAAGGAGAAAGCTCCCTCGTAGGAATTCCTATGGTATTTGTAAGGTTATCTGGATGTAATCTCAGATGTTCTTATTGTGATACAAAATACGCATATACAGATGGCGATACTCTCAGCGTTGAAGAAATTATTGAGAAGGTCAAGAACTTTAATATTAAGTATGTTGAAATTACTGGTGGAGAACCTTTGTTACAGCCTGAGGTTTACCAACTAATGGAAGAACTTGTAGGAGAATACCAAGTTTTGTTAGAGACCAATGGTTCAATCTCTATCGAAGGTGTAAATCCAAGTGTCAAAATAATACTTGATATTAAAACACCAGGTAGTGGAATGTGTGACAGAAATTATCTCAAAAATTTAGACTTACTTAAAGAAATCGACGAAGTAAAGTTTGTAATTACTGACAGGAATGATTACGAATGGGCAAAGGATTTTATCTCTAAATATAAATTAAAAGTCAGAGAAATCCTCTTCTCTCCTGTTTTTGGTGCTTTAGAGCCTGAAAAACTTGTAAGTTGGATAGTTCAAGACAGGCTTAATGTAAGGCTTAACCTGCAGATTCACAAATACATTTCAGTCAGGTAATTTCTAAAGCTGGTTCAACCCAACTTCATCACTAATAACTTAAACCCCACTGTAAATCAATGATTTATCACCTAAAGATTAGTCTACATGCCTTCTAAGCTATTTTTAAACCATCCGATATTCCTCTAACTGTCTATATTTTCCTCCTGCCTTGTTATCTCATTTGTAAATCTGATCATCTCTCTTAGTTCCGCTCTATTCTTGCAATTAAAACCCCTCCCCCTTTCTTTCATTGCAAGCTCCCTTTTATGTCATTGCAAGCCTCCTACTTCTGTAATTGCGAGACTTTTCTTTTGTTGTCATTGCGAGGAGCTTTAGCTCCGAAGCAATCTCGCCGTTTCTCCTACTCAGGCTTTACTTAGAGACTGCTTCGCCTCATCGAGAGGCTCGCAGTGACATTTTCTTCTAAAAGTCATTGCGAGCGACAGCGAAGCAATCTTGTCGTTCCTCCTACTTGGACGAAATGAGATTCCTCACTTCGTTCGGAATGACGGTGGAGGAGGAGTCATTGCGAGGAGCGCAAGCGACGAAGCAATCTCCAAACCGCTCGCCTTACTTAGAGACTGCTTCGGGGCATTGAGCCCCTCGCAGTGACATTTTCTTCTAAAAGTCATTGCGAGCGTCAGCGAAGCAATCTCGTCGTTGAAACGGCCTTTAGAGACTGCCACGGCCACTTCGTGGCCTCGCAGTGACATGTGGGGGGTATCAGAGATCCCCTTCCTGCCTTTATTCTCTCCCTCATAGCTCTCTCTATCCTTTTAAGAGAGTATTCATCTTTTGATTCAAGTTTTACAGGTAATGATTTTTGATAAGAGTAAACAAAAAAAGAGAAAAATTGGCTTTAAACAGTATAAAAGTCATTAGACTACATTAGGTGGAAAGGAAAATATGAGTTCTGAAATATTTAGTTTTTTTAAATAAAATAAGCCCTAAATTGATGAAGTCGGGTTCAAGGATTGTAGTATTTTTTCTTCTTTGGCAAATAGTCCTGCTCAACATAACCTCCATAGTCGTGTGGATATTTATATCCTTTTCCATGGCCAAGACTTTTTGCACCTATGTAGTGAGAATCTCTAAGGTGGTCTGGAACAGGCTCAGTTCTCTCTTTTTCTATGTCTTTTAGTGCTTCGTCAATAGCCCTGTAGCAGGCATTGCTTTTAGGAGCATTTGCCACATATATAGCTGCCTGAGCAAGAATTATTCTTGCCTCTGGCATTCCAACTATCTCTACAGCTTTAGCTGCAGAAGTAGCAACAACTAATGCCATTGGATCAGCATTTCCCACATCCTCGCTGGCAGCGATCACTATTCGACGAGCTATGAATCGCGGATCTTCACCAGCATAGATCATTTTTGCAAGCCAATACACTGTGGCATCAGGATCACTGCCTCGCATGCTTTTGATAAATGCAGAAGCTGTGTCATAATGCTGGTCACCTTTTTTATCATAGACAATGTGTTTTTTCTGAATGCTTTCTTCTGCTACAGAGATATCTATATTAATAATTCCATCCTTGTCTGGCGAAGTGGTTAATACAGCAACCTCTAATGCAGATAAAGCTTTTCTCCCATCTCCCTCTGATGATTTTGCTATGTGTTCCAATGCATCAGAGGAGATTTTAATTTTAAGATTTCCAAATCCTCTTTCCCTATCTTCGATTGCTCTTTTTAGAAGGGTCAATATTTCTTCTTGACTCAAAGGCTTTAATTCAAAGACATGACTCCTTGAAATAAGGGCACTTGAGAGGTAGAAAAATGGATTTTCCGTGGTGGCTCCAATGAGTATGATGCTTCCCTCTTCAATATCTGGAAGAAGGGCATCCTGTGAAATTCTATTTAATCGGTGAACTTCATCGATAAATAAAATTGTCCGTACTCCCTTTGACTTTCTCTGCCTTGCCATTGATAGATTTTTTCTTATCTCTTCTAAATTCAAAGTTGAGGCATTAAGCCACTGAAATTCGGCTTTTGTTTTTCCTGCAATTATTCTTGCAAGGGCTGTCTTTCCAACTCCTGGAGGACCATAAAGAATTAGAGATGTAATTGTGTCTGCTTCTATGGCTCTTTTTAAGAGTTTTCCTTCACCAAGAATGTGCCTTTGTCCCACATATTCCTCGAGGCTTTTAGGAGCCATTCGAGAAGCAAGAGGTTTAGCTTTATGAGTTGAAGGGCTTTCATCAAAGAGGCTATTCATTTTATTTTTCCGAGCATTTTTATGAAAGCCTTGAGTAAATCAGGATCATGATCTCCTTTTTCTTTGACTATTATAGAAAGAGCAAAAAAAGGCGTATAGGGCGGTTTATATGGTCTTCGTGTAGTTAAAGCATCATAGCAGTCTGCGATTTCGGTAATTCGGCCAAAAAGGCTTATTTCTTTTCCCTTTAAGCCAAGAGGATAGCCCCGTCCTGATAATTTTTCATGGTGATGCAGTTCTGCATCAAGAGATTTGGGCGAGATAAATTTATGTTGTTTAAGAATTTCATAACCCAGTCGAACATGGGTTTGAATGACTCTGTATTCGTAATCAGTTAATTTACCCTGTTTATTCAATATCTCATGGGGAATTTCAGCTTTACCTATATCATGTAAAATGGCTCCAACTCCAAGATGATAGACTGTCTCTTTATCAAGCCCTGCCTGAAGCCCAAGTCCTACGGCTAATGCTCCTACATTAATGCAGTGGGTGTATGTGTAGTAGTCATGTCCTCTAAGGGTTAAAAGATCGTAAATTGAGTCAGGATTTTCATTTAAAGTTACGATTAAATTTTCAACGACATCACTTATTTTTTTTATCTTTTCTCCACTTCGAGGCTCAGAAAGCAGTTCACGCATGTGAACTTTTGCACTCTCTTTAAGAATCAGATAACGAGTTTCGCTGTTTTCAGCCTGATTTTTTTCTAAGGAAGATAGATAATCTCTATACCTTTGAATGTCAGATGATTTAATTAGCAAATCTCCGTAAAGGGGTATTTTAAAATCTGAAATTAGTTTAGGAGATTCATCAGAGGCATCTATAATTTTATTTAAATTAAAGTTTTCAAGACAGTATACACTGAAATTTATCTTGCTATCAGGATGGAGAAGATTTCTCTCTATCTGGAAATATTGCTCTTTATTGAAGGAATAGTTTTGAAATAAAACTGGCGAGTCTAAAACAGACTCTTGCGTTGTCGGTTTTCTTATATATGTATCAAGTCTTTCCTGTTCTGATGAATCTATATAAACATAGGAGATACCCTTTTCAGTTAGCACATCTAAGTGGATTTTGGAAATTATCATTCCCTTATTAAATAGCTTTTTTAAAGTGTCACCATGTTTTACATAGACATCAAAGGGAAGAAATTTGCCTGAGTGAATATTTTGAACATCAATTTTTATATAATCTGCCTGAGAAACTTCTTTGACTTGTGATTTGTAGTTTACAGCCATATAATATAATTATCCCAAAATTTTTCAAAAAAGGAAAGCCTGAGGAGTTATAATAAAAAATGGATTTAATAATGCCAGAAGTTTTCAAGGACTTTGACATTAAGGCTTTTTTTACTCGTAAAAATTATCGATTCGAAAATATCTCGACCATTTTTATGCCAATTCAAAAACATACGGATAAAGTATGGATTCTTGAGGAGAAAGAACAATTTCCAGTTATTGCCGATGGTATAATTACTCCACTTAAAAAAATTTTTATCGGAGTAAAAGTTGCAGACTGCCTTCCAGTTCTCATATATGACCCGGTAAGAGAAATAATCGGTGCAGTGCATTCTGGCTGGCGTGGCACAGCAGCAGGTATACTAAAGAAAACACTATTTGCCATGGAGAAAAGATTTAATTGTAAAGTATCGAATATAATCTTAGCCTTTGGTCCATCTATAAAAGGATGCTGCTATGAAGTTGGAGAGGAAGTTTTAGAGGCAGTTTCTCATCAAACACCATCAAAAGAGTTTATTATGCGAAGAAATGGTAAGTATCACATTGATATAGCAAAAGCCAATCTTCTGCAGGCTTTGTCATTAGGGGTAAGATATGAAAACATATGGATATCAGAAGACTGCACCTATTGTAAAAATACCGAATATGCTTCTTACCGATTCCACGGAAAAAAAGCTGGCAGACAGTATGGAGTAATAGGAATGTTATAATATTACAAAATCGGGGTGTAGCGCAGTATGGTAGCGCGCACGGTTCGGGACCGTGGTGTCGGAGGTTCAAATCCTCTCACCCCGATACTTAAAAGGAGTTAGAGATGAAGACAAAATTGTATTATTTCTGGTTTAGCTTTTACTTTAAGTAGTCTGCCTCTGGCAGTCTATTCTATATAAAATAATTTATAGAAAGCAGACAGTCAAGAGGCAGATATGCTTCTTGTCTGTCTGCTTTTTTATTTTAAAAAAAAGGAGGTTTTAAAAATGGTTATTGTAATGAGACCAGATGCTTCAGAAGAACAGCTCAAGGAGGTAGTATCTAAAATTGAAGAATTGGGATACAAACCTCATGTAATTTATGGAGCTACAAGGAATGTTATTGGTGCAATAGGTGACGAAAGAGGCAAATTCGTTCTTCAGAGCCTTGAAGTAATGGATGGAGTTGAAGCTGTTATTCCAATTCTTAAGCCATACAAATTAGCATCTCGGGAAGTCAAAAAGGAAAAAACCCTAATTAAAGTAGGTGATATCTCTATAGGCGGAGAGGAATTTACAGTTATCGCAGGTCCCTGTGCTATTGAAAATGAAGAGCAGATAATTAAGACAGCTTTAGCCGTAAAGTCAGCAGGTGCTCACATTTTAAGAGGAGGAGCTTACAAACCAAGGACTTCTCCCTATGCCTTTCAGGGACTCGGTGAAGAGGGATTAAAGCTTTTAAAAAAAGCTGGAGATGAAGCAAAAATGCCGATAGTAACTGAAGTTGTAAATCCCGAGCATGTAACCTTAGTCAGCGAATATGTAGATATTCTTCAGATTGGCACTCGAAACAGTCAAAACTTCGAACTTTTAAAAAGGGTTGGGCAGACAGACAAACCAGTAATTCTAAAAAGAGGAATGTCTATGACTATCAAAGAATGGCTGATGAGCGCTGAATATATTTTAAGTGAAGGCAATATGAATGTTATTTTATGTGAGCGAGGAATTAGGACATTTGAGACAGCAACAAGGAACACTCTTGATCTTTCAGCCATACCTGTCCTTAACGAAGAAACTCATCTACCAGTTATTGTTGATCCATCCCATGCAACAGGTTATGCGAAATATGTATCTTCAATGGCTGTTGCCTCGGTTGCTGCAGGTGCTGATGGTTTAATGATAGAGGTTCATCCTCAACCAGAAAAGGCTTTCTCTGATGGTCCTCAGTCTCTAAATTTCGATGCTTTTGCAAAGGTTATGCGAAAGATTAAGACACTTCTGGAGGTGAGAAAAACAATTTAACCCAACTTTATCAATTTAGGGCATATTTTATTAAAAAAAACTGAATATTTAAGAGACTTATATTTTCCTTTCCCACCTAATGTAGTCTAATGACTCTTATACTTTTTAAAGCCAATTTTTCTCTTTTTTTGTTTACTCTTATCAAAAATCATTACCTGTAAAACTTGAATCAAAAGATGAATAGTCTCTCTGTTGATTTCTGCTTTTAATCCATTGTCACTGCGAGGCCACGAAGTGGCCGTGGCAGTCTCTTTCGGTCACTGCGAGGGGCTCGATGCCCCGAAGCAGTCT
>CAKZQH010000113.1 GCA_937139565.1 uncultured Nitrospiraceae bacterium
ATTAACGAAAGACATGGTTCTAATGAGATTGGTAAAGGATAGAGAGAGCTATGAGGGAGAGAATAAAGGCAGGAAGGAGTCTCTTACTCCCCCACATGTCACTGCGAGGCCACGAAGTAGCCGTGGCAGTCTCAAAGACCAACGGAATGAGATTGCTTCGCTTCGCTCGCAATGACAGAAAAGAGGAGCTCGCAATGACGCTTCCCTTTGTCACTGCGAGGCCAGGAAGTGGCCGTGGCAGTCTCCACCTTCCCCATATGTCACTGCGAGGGGCTTGATGCCCCGAAGCAGTCTCTATGTAAAGCCTGCAAAGAGACAACGACGAGATCCCTTCGCTACGCTCGCAATGACTCCTCCTCTACTGTCATTCCGAACGTAGTGAGGAATCTCATTTCGTCCAAGTAGGAGGAACTACGAGATTGCTTCGCTGACGCTCGCAATGACAGAAAGGGAGAGAGGTTCTAATTGCAAAATTAGAGCGGAACGTAGATAGATGACCAGATTTGCAAATGAGATAACAAGGCAGGAGGAAAATATAGACATTTAGAGGAAAATCGGATGGTTTAAAAATAGCTTAGAGGGCATGTAGACTAATTTGTAGATGAGAAATCATTGATTTACAGTGGGTTTTAAGTTCTTAGTGATGAAGTTGGGTTTAAAATTCTTATGACTTTGATTTTAGAAGCTTTTACTCTTATAACTTTTTGAGATATAATAAGGTTATGATTAGAAATACTTTTTTATTACTTGATGGAATTGGCGAAAAAAGAGAGAAGAGATTATGGAGAGAGGGAATACTTACTTGGGATGACTTTTTTGGATGTAACAAAGTTTTAGACATAGACTGCGATAAAAAAAGATATTATGATGATTTTTTGCACCATGCCTTTAATGCTCTTTGTTCAAAAAATAGCCTTTTTTTCTCAACTAATCTAAAAAAAAGAGAACACTGGAGGCTCTTTGAGGAGTTTTTAGATGATTCTTTATGTCTTGATATAGAAACAAACGGCTTTACTCCCGATAAAGGAGGATATATTACAGTTGTAGGATTATATTCTGTAAAAGGTTATCAAGCACTAATAAAAGGCGAAACTTTATCAGAAAAAGCGCTTCAAGAAGTTTTAAATGAATATAAGTATTTGATTACTTTTTATGGAAGCATATTTGACATACCCTTCATAAAAAAAGAATTTCCCAATTTACAGATTGACCACCTTCCACATTTTGACATCTTTTTTGCAGGAAAGAGACTTGGAATACAGGGTGGTCTTAAAAAACTTGAATCATTGTTTTTGATTGAGAGAGAAGATGAGCTTAAAGGTTTAAATGGATATGATGCGGTAAGACTCTGGAAATCTTATCAAAATGGAAGTTTTAGTAGCCTTGAGCTTTTAGTTTCTTACAACAAAGCTGACACGGAGAATCTGTTTAAACTTGGAAGAATTTTTTATGATATGCTTCGTTCTCATGTTGGAATAGAAGAGTATATGGGAAATGGAACCAAAAGAGTTTCTCAAAAGGTTTCTTAATTACTGTCTCACAGAAAAAGGGCTTTCTCTAAATTCGGTAAAATCCTATGAAAACGATCTTAAGGGCTTTTTGAGATATTTAGAAGAGGAAAAAGCTTCGCTTTTTCACTGTGAGAAAAAGGATATTTTGCAATATCTTCTTAATCTTAAAGAGAAAGGCTACAGTAATTCATCCCTTGCAAGGATTCTCTCATCCCTTAAGCAGTTTTTTAGATTTTTAGTTTTTGAATTCAAAATAGACCGTGACCCAACAGAGGGAATTAAATCACCCAAGCTTTGGGTAAGACTTCCAAAGGCACTTAATATTGAAGATGTGAAAAAACTTCTTTCAGTCATTCTTGAAAGTAAATATTTTCTACGAGATATAACTATGCTTGAGTTAATGTATGCCTCTGGTCTTAGAGTAAGTGAGCTTGTTGGATTAAAAATAAGGGATATAAATTTCGAGGCAGGATTTGTGAGAGTTAAAGGAAAAGGAGAGAAGGAAAGAGTCGTTCCTATTGCACGGAGAAGTCTTGAGAGAATTAAAAGATACATGACCGAATTGAGGCCAAAGCTTCTTAAGAATAAAGCCTCAGACTATCTTTTCCTGAATAACAGAGGAGAGCCTCTTACAAGACAAAGATTCTGGCAGAATTTGAAGAAAATGGGTGCTTTAGCAGGAGTGAGTGTTTCGCCACACATGATTAGACACTCCTTTGCAACCCATCTTCTTGAAGGTGGAGCAGATTTGAGGTCTCTTCAAAAGATGCTAGGTCACAGTGATATATCGACCACTCAGATTTACACCAAAGTTTCAATGGATAGACTTAGAAGAGAGTATTTGAAACATCATCCAAGAGCAAAGTAGTTACAATGTATTTTTAAGCCATACCACCCTTTGAGGAAAGGGTATATCAATACCTTCTTCTTTAAATCTCTGTAAAATTCTTTTTCTTAATTCATGCTGCACAGGATATTGGTCAACAAATTCTCTTATATGACATATAAGGGTAAATTCAAGAGAGTTCTCACCAAAGCCTGGAATCAGTCTTACCGTTGGTTCAGGTTCTAGAAGTAATAAAGGTAATTCTTCGGCTAATTTTTTTACCTCTTCAATCAATATTCTTTCTACTTTTTCTGGTTCTGTCGAGTAGCTTACACTAATAGGAATTTGAATGGACATTCTTTTTTCTGGAAGAAAATAGTTTGTAACAACGCTTTGGGCTAGCTTACTATTCGGTATAATTATCATATTATTAGGAATCATTCTTATTCGTGTGGTTCTCCAGGAAATATCCTCCACATAACCTTCTTGCCCTGTTTCAAGCCTTATAAAATCTCCAACCCTAATTGTTTTTTCGGTCATTATGTGGATTCCTGCAAAAAGATTTTCAAGGGTATCTCTAAGTGCAAGGCCTATGGCAAGTCCACCTATACCAAGTGCAGTTATAAGAGGAGCAATGGAAACGCCGAAAATATTTAGCACTATTATAAAACCTATTACATAAATAGCAATTTTAATGATTGCATTAAGAAGTCCTGTAGATTGAACTGATACGGCCTTTCTTTCCACATAGTTAATAAACAAACGGGTAATTAGATTTGCACAGGCTATAGTTAAAGAAAGAATGATTATTAATTGTATTGCCTTCATTAGATAATTAGAATATTTCGAGGGGATTTCAGAGGTTTCTAATCCTATATATAATCCTACACCAATACATAAAAGTAAAGAGGGAATTTTTAGGGTTCCTATTATTATGTTATCGAGTGTATTTTTTGTCTTTTCTGCCCATCTATGGGTAAGCCTAAATAGAACAGCTCTTATGATTAAGAGAATTCCTGTTACAACTATGAAATGAAGAAAAAATAAGAGAGCCCTTTCCAAGCTCATATTTTGCTAAACTTTTACAATAACTTTTTCAGCAAAACAGTATTTTGATAGAGCCTCATATACTTCTTCTGGTGTTACAATACATCCTCCAGGTCTTCCATATAAGTGGACTTCTGCCATTCCATTTACAGCAAGCCTTACATCTTCAACCATCTGTCCTGCATTAAACTCAACAACAACAAATCTATCAATTTCCTGCGCAAGCTCTCTTAAAGGTGTCTCTGGAAATGGATATAATGTTATAGCCCTTAGAAGACCGACTTTTAATCCTTCCTGTCTAAGTTTTCTTATTGCTGATAAGGCAATTCTTGCTGCTGAACCAAAAGAAACAATCACAATTTCAGCATCATCGATGAAGTAGGTTTCATACCTTGCTTCTTTTTCCTTCCACTTTGCATATTTTTCCTGCAATTTCCAGTTGTGCTTTTCCAATTCTCCCTCAGCCATGAGAAGAGTTCTTATAAATCTTGAAGGTCGATCTTTTGCTCCTGTTAAAGCCCATGAGGATTTGTCAAAGGTTTTAAGCTGGGGAACTTGCGGGACAATCGGTTCCATCATCTGGGCTATAATGCCATCACCAAGAATCATTACGGGATTTCTCCATTCGTCCGCTTTCTCAAATGCAAGGATAGTGTAATCCCATAGCTCTTGTACACTAAAAGGCGCATAGACTAAAAAACGATAATCACCATGTCCTCCACCTTTTACAGCCTGAAAGTAGTCTGCCTGGCTTCCTGAAATATTTCCAAGTCCAGGTCCACCACGCATCATATTTACAATGACTGCAGGAAGCTCGGCTGATGCCATATATGAGAGAGCCTCCTGTTTGAGGCTAAGTCCTGGTGAGCTTGAAGAGGTCATTACTCTTGCTCCACAGGCCGAGGCCCCATATATCATGTTTATTGCCGCGATTTCGCTTTCTGCTTGAATGAAAACGCCTCCTACGGCTGGAAGTCTTTTTGATAGATATTCTGGAATCTCGTTTTGTGGAGTTATAGGATAACCAGCATAAAAATTTAATCCTGCTCGAATAGCTGCTTCTGCAACTGCTTCATTTCCTTTCATAAGAACTTTATCCATTTTTGCCTCCATTAATGCTTTTATAGGTTTTTTTATTTTAACATAACTGATATAATTAGTTTATGAAACCTCTCATATTCATATTGCCCGTTTGTTTTTTTCTCTTTATGCTGGGATGTGCTACCTTACCAAAGCCCCTTCAGAATATTCCTGTGTCAAAGGATGTTTCTCTTTCTCAGGTAAAGAACAATCCTCAGCGATACCTGGATTGGTCGTTACTTTGGGGAGGACAAATTACCAACTGCACTAATGTAGCTGATGGAACTTTAATAGAAGTCCTTTACCTTCCCCTTGACAGAGAAGGCTTTCCCTCTTGGCAAGATTACTCTGAGGGCAGATTTATCGTTAAGTCTAAAAACTTTCTCGACTGTGCTATATATTCAAAGGGAAGGTATATTACTGTAGCAGGATATTTTAGAGGGATGAAAGATGGTGTAATAGATGAGATGCCCTATAGTTTTCCCTTTTTAGAGGCCCGGTCAGTTTACCTCTGGAAAAAGAGGCATTCTTATCCTTATTATCCCAGACCTAATATATGGCTTTGGTATGGTTCTCCACGCTGGTGGTTTGAATACGGTCCTTGGTAGTAGATGGGTAAAATAAGAAAAATTCCTCAATCTCTAATTGGAAAAATAGCTGCAGGAGAAGTCATCGAAAGACCTGCTTCTGCCCTAAAGGAGCTCATAGAAAATTCAATAGATGCGGGTGCAACATCTTTGTTGATTTACATTAAAGAATATGGACTTGCAGAAATAAAAGTTGTTGACAACGGAGAAGGAATCTCTTCAGAAGATATAGAGATAGCCTTTGAAAGACATGCTACGAGTAAGTTAGAAAAGGATGAAGACCTTTTCAATATTAATACACTTGGCTTTAGGGGTGAAGCCCTATATTCAATAGCACAGGTAAGTAAGATTAGAATATTAACTCAGCATAGAGAGGAAAGTATAGGAAGTGAAGTTTATATTATTGGGGGAGAAATAGTCGAAAAAACTAAGAGAGGGACTATTGGAACAACCATAAAGATAGAAGACCTTTTCTTTAATGCTCCTGTAAGAAAAAAATTTCTTAAATCTTCCTTTACAGAAAGAGCTCACATTATAGAAACAGTGCAGAATTATGCTCTTTCCTTTCCACAAATCTCTTTCTATTTGAACATAGATGGTGAGGAAATTTTTAATCTCCCTTCCTCTAATTCGGTGGAAGAGAGAATTTCACAATTATTTGGCATAGATTTTCTGGAGAAAGTTAATAAAAGAGAACAATCAAAAGATGGATATAAAATTACCCTTTTTTGGGGTTCCGATGAATTAAAAAGAAAAGTAAGGACCAGACAGTTAATTTTTGTTAATAAAAGACCGGTTAGGGACCCTTTAATTATAAGTACTCTATATAAAGCCTTTGAGATAAAGGAAGGGCATCCTCAGTTTATTCTTTTCCTTCAAGTTCCTAATGAAAAGGTTGATTTCAATGTTCATCCTGCAAAAAAGGAAGTGCGATTCCGTGACTTTAATAAAATAAGTGAGCTAATTTTTAGGTTAATCGAAAGGCAAAAAGTCTCATTTGTGGCAGAGAGGGAGGTTGAGTGGAAAAAAGATTTTCCAAGTTTATCCTCTCCCTCTCAATCCACCATATTTGATGAAGAGCTAAAGATTAATAAATATGAGTCCTTAGAATTTTTAAGTCTTGGAGATGCTATAGTTGCCATAAAGGAAGAAGATGGAATTCTTTTCATTGATGTTCATGCAGTCCATGAGAGGATAAATTATGAAAAACTTCTTAATTCTATGTCACCTAATACTTACAGACTTGTTTTCCCTGAAATCATAAATCTAAATCCTTCAGAATACAGTGTAATCAAAGAAAATTTAACCCTTCTAAGTGAATTAGGTATAGAAGCTGAAGATTTTGGGAAAAATGCTATTATCATAAGAGGAGTTCCTGAGATTCTTAAAGATGCTGATATTGCCCAAATAATTGAAAGCATAGCTTTTGCAATTAAAGAAGAATCAGGAAGAATAGATTTGTCTGATATAAAAAAGAAAGTTGCATCTACCATTGCCTGTCATTCTTCTTTAAGGGCTAACGATAGAATAACTGAATGGGCATTAAGAAAATTGCTTTCTGAACTTGAAAAAACCTTAGATAGTGAACACTGTCCTCATGGACGTCCTTTAAAAAAATTTATTCCTTTTAGTGAGATTAAACGCTGGTTTTTAAGATAGAATGTCAAATCATTGTGCTAAAGATGTCAAAATTATAACACTTGTGTGATAAAATTAAATTAGAAAAAATATTTAATAATTCAGGCATTTATGCCGCAAATATACAGATTGTTGCTTAAAATTATAAGCAAAAAAATATATGCCAAGCTCAGAATTAAATTTAAGATCTCACAACTTTCAAAGATAATTATTCCTGGATTTACATAAAATTTTGGCATAAAATGTGCTAAATATTTTAAATTTTAGAAAAACCTTTAAAAGGAGGAGGTCAAATGCCAAAGGAGAAAAATACTAAGGTAGAAGAAGGCGAGGGACAAAAGGCTGCAGAGGCTCCTAAGAAAAAGGGGGGAAAATTTCTTATTATTATCATTGCTGTTGTAGTCCTGTTAGGAGGAGCTGCAGGTGCTTATTTTTTTCTTTTAGATAAGGGTGCTGAGAAAGATAAAGGAACTACCGCTAAGGAATCAAAGGAAGCGCAAGGAGTAAATTTTCCTCTCGAACCATTTGTAGTTAATTTAATGGATCAGGGTGGGTCGAAATACCTAAAAGTAACGGTGCAGCTTGAATTAGCAAATCCAAAAGTAATGGATGTTGCTAAGGCAAAATCTCCTCAAATAAGAGACGCTGTAATAACTTTACTTACTAATAAAACCTCTGAAGAATTAATTACTCCCGAGGGTAAGCTTATGCTGAAGGATGAAATCAAACAAAGAGCAAATCAGATTCTCGGTGAAGGTAATGTTATAAACGTATATCTTACAGATTTTGTGATGCAATAAGCCATGACAGACGAAATTCTCTCACAGGATGAAATTGATGCGCTGCTCAAGGGAATTGCTGGAGGAGAAGTCGAAACAGAGGCGCCAGAGATTCCCTCTGGTATTAGACCTTACGATTTTACTTCTCAAGAGAAGATTGTTCGTGGGAAGATGCCTTCTCTTGATATTATCAATGAGAGACTTGCAAGAAGCTTTAGAGTCAGCCTTGCCTCTGATATCAGGAAAATAGTAGATGTAGTAAATGTTAATGTTAATATCACCAAATTTTACGATTTTTTGCGTTCAGTTCCTTTTCCATCAAGCCTGAATATTATCAAGCTTGAACCTTTAAGAGGCTTTAGTCTGGTTGTATTCGATGCACCAATGATTTTTACTCTCATTGAATTTTATTTTGGAGGATCTGGAAAGGGATATTACAAACCCGAGGGAAGAGAGTTTACACCTATTGAACAGAGGATTATTCACAAGGTGGTAATGATGTTTCTTGAGAGCATGGAAGAAGCGTGGAAACCTGTGTTTCCAATTAAAACTCAATACATAAGAAGTGAGATGAATCCACAGTTTGTCACCATAGTTACACCTGTAGATGTGGTTATTGAAACTGAGTTTACTCTTGAGATTGAAACACGAGAATGTAAAGTAATGGTTTGCATACCCTATTCTTCTGTTGAACCGATAAAGGATAAGCTCTATAGCGCCTTTCTTGCAGACAGAGATGAGATGGACATGAAGTGGATAGGAAGGCTTAAGGCACAGATAAAAAATGCACCAGTTCAGATAGAGGCTGTTCTGGGAAAAGTAAAAATAGATTTTAAAACACTCATTGACCTGAAAGAGGGGGATGTTCTTACCCTTTCAAGAAGAATTGATGAAGACTTAGAGATTCTTGTAGAGGGAATTCCAAAATTTAAGGGGAAATTTGGAACCTTTAAGGGAAATTATGCAATAAAAATAACAGGGGAGGTATAAAATGGAGGAAAAGGAAATTCAAGAAGGTCAGGCCCCGCAAGAAGAATTAGAAGAAGAGCTTGATATGGCAAAGGCTCTTGAGATGGAAAAAGCCATGAAGGCAGCTGAGGAGGTACATGCTCCTCAAATTGATGAATTTACACCCTCACAGGAAAAGCCTAAAATGCGAGATATAGATTTCATTCTTGATATCCCTCTTGATTTGGTTGTAATTATTGGGAGAACAAGAATACTTGTGCAAGAACTTCTTCAGCTTACTCAGGGCTCTGTGGTTGCCCTTGAGAAACTTGCTGGTGAGCCTATGGAGGTGTATGTAAACGGTAAACTTATTGGAAGAGGAGAGGTTGTTGTGGTGAATGAGAAATTCGGGATAAGAATAACAGACATAATTAGTCCTCAGGAAAGGGTAAGACAACTGGGATAGGTGCTAAATGGAATATCTGAAGGTCATATTATCGCTACTTTTTGTTATCGCAGCTTTGTATTTTGTTCTTCGAATAATGAAGAATAAGATCAATCCTGGCAGAGGATTTATTCAGATTATTTATTATCAACCAATCGGATATAAAAAGGGGATTGGAGTAATAAAGGCCTTTGACGAATACCTTCTTGTGGGTATTTCAGAAAATTCCATAAATTTAATTACAAAGCTTGATTCTGAAAAAATCGAGGCTATATTTGAAAAACCCGCTGAAGAGAAAATATCGAAAATTCATAGAATATTAAAGGGAGGTATTTGGAGTCTTCTAATTTTAATTCCATCTCTTGCCTATGGCGCTCCACAGCCCGCAGGAAGTGGAGGGCTTTTTGGTTTTTCATCGGTAGTGGATTTGCTTGTTTTTATTACCCTTCTAAGCTTTCTTCCTGCTGTTCTTATAATGATGACATCCTTTACAAGAATAGTTATAGTGCTTTCTCTTCTTAGACAGGCTCTTGGAACACCATCAGTTCCGCCAAATCAGGTAATCATTGGACTGGCTTTATTTTTGACTCTTTTTATAATGTCTCCCACTGTGGATAGGGTTTACAATGAGGCTTATGTGCCTTTGTCAAAAAAGGAGATAAGCCTTGAGGAAGCAATCACAAGGGCTTCAGTTCCTTTTAAAGAATTTATGCTAAAGCAGACAAGGGAAAAGGATTTAGCTCTTTTTCTTAAGCTTTCAAAAAGCGAAGTTAAGCCAGCAACTCCAATGGACCTTCCAATGAAAATAGTGGTGCCTGCCTTTGCTCTTGGAGAACTTAAAAGAGCCTTCGAGATAGGATTTCTCATTTTTTTGCCTTTTCTTGTAATTGATATAGTTGTGGCAAGTATATTGCTATCAATGGGAATGTTTATGGTGCCACCAATTATGATTTCAATGCCTTTTAAACTTTTACTTTTTGTTCTTGTTGATGGGTGGCAGCTTATAATTGGCTCACTTGCAGGAGGGTTTAAATGACAGTTGAGTTTTTAAACTATATTTCAAAGCAGACCTTTGAAACTATTCTTCTTGTTGGTGGCCCTGTTCTTCTTGTAAGTTTGCTTGTGGGACTTCTGATTGGTCTGTTTCAAGCAATTACCCAGTTACAGGAAATGACCATAAGCTTTGTGCCAAAGGTAATTGCTGTTTTCTTAACACTTCTTCTTACAATTCCATGGATGGTCAATATTATGACGAAGTTTACACGGGGAATTTTTGAGAATCTTCCCATGTATGTAAAATGAATTACCTTGAACTTTTGACACTTAATTTCTATAAATTTATTCCTGTTTTTACGAGGATTTCTATCATTTTATTTTTTCTTCCATATATTGGAAGTAGAACAGTCCCTCTATCATTTAGATTTTTCTTTGCTCTTTCCCTATCCTTAGCCATAATGCCTCTTTTACCTGAAAGGGAAGAGAACTTTTTACTTTCCCTTTTTAATTCTGTGCTCTTTGGACTTTGTATCGGACTTATGGTAAGGGTCATAATTGCTGCAGTCGAGATTGCATCTCACTGGATGAGTCTCCAGATAGGTTTTGCTGTGGCAAATGTATTTAATCCCCAGTTTGGAGAATTAATGGGTCCCCTTACTCTTTTTTATGAGATGTTCACAATCGCTCTTTTTTTCTCCTTAGACCTTCATCTTACATTCGCAGAGTTAACCTTTTATAGCTTTCAGTTCTCCCTTAATCCCTCATTTGCATCAGCTATAATTGAATTTTCATACCTAATGTTTCCACTTGCTCTTAAACTTGCAGCACCTGTTCTGCTTGTGCAGGTTCTCATGAACCTTGGATTAGGATTTTTGTCAAAAATTATGCCCCAGGCAAATGTATTTTTCGTTGGATTTCCATTGTTACTTGCCACAGGAATTGCAGTAATGTGGCTAAGCATACCTATTTTTACCATGGTCCTTTCAAAGGCTTTTATAAATCTTAAAGATACTCTATTTGGACTTTTGAGGTAAAAAATGCCTGAGGAACTTCAAGAACGAACTGAACAGGCAACTCCGCGAAGACGGGAAAAGGCAAGACAAAAAGGGGAGGTACCCCGAAGTAGAGAGCTTACTTCGATTGTAGGAAGCTGGATGGTCTTTCTCTATCTTGTTTTTTCAGGAGGTTTTTTTATCTCAATGATGAATCATATGAAAGAGTCCTTTCAAAGGATTAAAAATCCTGACTTTGTATCTGGAGCCATAATTACTGCTACAAAAGCGGAGATTTTATGGTTTTTCTCCCAGTTTATACCAATAGGAGCAATTCTTCTTTTTGGTGTGGTTCTTGTTCATTTCATCCAGACCGGATTTCTATTTACAGGTGCTCCACTTGTGCCTGATCTTTCTAAGATAAGCCCTCTTAAAGGAATAAAAAGACTTTTTTCCTTAAATGCTCTTTTTGAAACACTTAAGGGAATTTTAAAGTTAATTGCCCTCGGATTAATTATATATCTTCTTCTTAAGAAGGATGTGGCCATACTACCACTTCTCATTGATATGGATGTAAGGGCAATAGCTGGAGTCTCCTTTCAGAAAATATATCAGCTTGTGCTTGCATGTCTTATAATGCTTACCTTTTTTGCAGGCATGGATTTTGCATATCAGAGATGGCAATACGAGAGAAATCTAAGAATGACCAAACAGGAGATAAAAGAGGAGTTTAAAGAAACCGAAGGTTCTCCAATGGTTAGAGCAAGACTTAGAAGCTTACAAAGGGAGATGGCGAGAAAGAGAATGATGCAGGAAGTGCCTAAAGCAGATGTGGTAATAACCAATCCTACCCATATTGCCGTATGTATAAAATATGACTCTAAAAAAATGAATGCTCCAGAGATTGTTGCTAAAGGAGCTAACTTACTTGCGGAAAGAATTAAAGAAATAGCAAGAGCTGCAGGTGTTCCTATTTATGAAAACAAACCTCTTGCAAGAGCTCTCTACAGGATTCCTTTGGGAGGTGAAGTTCCTGAGGTTTTATATAAAGCTGTGGCTGAAATTCTTGCCCAGGTCTATAAACTTAAGGGAAGGAAGATTGCATGAACTTTTTAAATTACATAAGAAGTGATGTACTTGTGGCTGTTGGAATTATATTAATACTTATTTTTATGATTGTTCCTCTTCCTCCCTTTCTACTTGACCTTTCGCTTACAATAAGCATTAGTCTTTCAATTCTCATTATACTAGTTGCCTCTTATGTAAGAAAACCTTTGGATTTTTCTGTTTTTCCCTCTGTTCTTCTTATAGCAACACTTATGAGACTTTCTTTAAATATTGCATCAACAAGACTGATTCTTACCAGAGGCGAATTGGGTACAGAGGCTGCGGGAAAGGTTATTAAAGCCTTTGGAGAGTTTGTTGTAAGTGGAAACTTCGTGGTTGGACTCATTGTTTTTCTTATACTCGTAATTATTAATTTTATCGTAATTACAAAGGGTGCAGGAAGAATTGCGGAGGTATCAGCCCGTTTTACTCTTGATGCAATGCCAGGCAAACAAATGAGCATTGATGCAGACCTGAATGCAGGGCTTATTGATGAAAGAGAGGCAAGAAGACGAAGAGAAGAGATAAGCAGAGAGGCAGATTTTTATGGAGCAATGGATGGTGCAAGCAAATTTATAAGAGGCGATGCCATTGCTGCAATTATTATTATGATTATAAACATAATAGGCGGAATACTTATTGGTGTTTTACAAAAAGGATTGTCTTTTTCTGATGCCGTTCAAACCTATGTGATTCTTACCATAGGTGATGGCCTTGCTGCTCAGATACCAGCCCTTATAACATCTACAGCAGCAGGTATTGTGGTAAGCAGAGCTGCCACAGAGTCAAATCTTGGACAGGATATTCTACAGCAACTCTTTAAGAATCCAAAAACTCTTGCAACTGCTGCAGGAGTCCTATTACTTCTTGGTCTTATTCCAGGACTTCCTCATCTTCCTTTTATACTGATTGCAATAGTTTCGGGAGCAATAGCCTATCTTTTAATGACAAAGGAGAAAAAGAAAGAACATGCCTTAGAGGCTCCTCCACCAGAAGAAAAACCCTTAACAATGCAGGAGCAACTTGAAAGCCTTCTTAAAGTTGATCCCATATCCCTTGAAATTGGCTATAACCTCATTCCTCTTGTAGAGGGAGAGAGTTCCTTAGTGGACCGAATTAGGTCTCTTAGAAAGCAGATTGCTATTGAAATGGGCTATATTGTGCCATCTATTCACATAAAGGATAATCTTATGCTTAAGCCCTCTCAGTATAGCATTCTCATTAAGGGAGTAGAGATTGCTACAGCTGAGATAATACCGGGAAGATATCTTGCCATCGGTGCTCGACCTGGCAAAGATTTGGAAGGAATTCCAGCCAAAGATCCTGCCTTTGGAGTTGATGCTCTTTGGATAGAGGAAAGGGATGTTTCAAGGGCACAGATGCTTGGATATACTGTTGTTGATGCACCATCAGTCATAGTTACCCATCTGAGGGAAATTCTTAAAAACTATGGTTATGAGCTTCTTGGAAGACAGGAAACTCAAAGACTTCTTGATAATTTATCAAAGACACATCCAAGAGTTGTAGATGATCTGGTGCCTAATCTTCTTACTCTTTCTCAAGTGCAGAAGGTTTTGCAGAATTTGCTTCGTGAGCGTGTTTCCATAAAGGACTTACAAACTATTCTCGAAACTCTATCAGAATATGCAAGCGTAACAAAAGATCCTGATATACTTACTGAATATGTTCGGGTTGCCCTGTCAAGGCAGATAACAAAGAGTGTTCAAAATTCTGACGGTTCAATTACAGCAATTCTGCTTGAACCTTCAACAGAAAGGACACTTATTGAGTCTTTACAAACAACTCCACAGGGCATAAATTTTGCTCCTGATCCTTTTTTAATGGAAAAAATCTTAGAGAAAGTAAGAAAAATAGCAGATGAAGCAACAATTAAAGGTTATCAGCCAATTTTAGTCTGCTCACAGGCAATAAGAAGATTTATAAAGAGGGCCATAGAGAGAGTTAGTCCTTCACTGCCTGTTATTTCACCTCAGGAGATAGCTGGAGGAGTAAAAGTATTAATGCTTGCAACTGTAAAACCTGATTAAAAGGGAGGTAAGGGATGAGAATTAAAAAATTTCATGGAAAAAGTTTTAAAGAAGTTTTGGAGACAGTTAAGCAGGATTTAGGTCCAGATGCTGTTATTCTCTCGAGTAACTCAAGAAAAGATAACTTTTCAGGAGAAACACTTATAGAGATAACTGCTGCAATTGATGAAAAGGAGAGCCTTTCTATAAATACTCTTAACCTCGAAAGTCCTGATGGAGAACTTCTTAAAGAGTTAGAGAAGCTAAAAATCGAGGTTAGTCTTTTAAGAGAGAGCGTTTCTAAGCTTTTCCCATCCCTTAATGATAAATCTTTAAGTAGTCTGTATAATTTTTTAATAAAAAATAACATAGAGCCACACTTAGCATTGATACTAATTGAAAAAGCTAAAGACCTAAATGAGTTAAGAGAGGTAATTAAGGGTGAAATAAGAATTTCAGAGAAACCTTTCAGTGAAGAAAAGGGTTTTATTTTTTACGGTCTTCCTGGTGTGGGAAAAACAACAACTGTTTATAAGATGATTCGAAGCTTAAGGGAAAAAAATGAAAAGATAATGGTTCTCTCTCTTGATGATCGAATTAGCGCAGTGGCTGCCCTAAAAGAGATGGCTTTAAAGTTAAAATGTGAAACTCGAATAGTCAGAGAGCCTAAAGAATTGTATAGAATAATTCATAAGGAAATTGGTAAAAGGAAGATATTAATTGATACTCCAGGAGATGGTAATATAAGCTTTGCTGCAGAGTTAAAAAGTATTTTAAAGGATGTGCCTATAAGAAAGTGTTTAGTGGTTGATGCAACCATATCAAAGCAAACAGCCTTTAGTGCTCTTAAATCATTGGATTCAACCTCAATTGATTGCATCGGATTTTCAAAAATTGACCTGTCTTCAAGTTATGGTAATCTCTATAATATCTCTGTTCTTTCTGGAAAGCCGGTGAGCTTTTTATCCTTAGGTGCTTATGGTGAAACAAGTAGTAGAGTAATGCCTCCTGATTCAATAAAAAATCTCGTTGTAGGAGGTGTTTGTGCAAACTAATATCCCAAGAATTATGGCTGTATCAAGTGGAAAAGGAGGAGTTGGTAAAACAAATTTTGTAACAAATATTGCACTTGTTTTTAGAAGTCTTCAAAAAAGGGTATTAGTAATGGATGCAGATGTGGGATTAAGCAACATTGATATAATGTTTGGAATAGCACCTAAATACAATATTAAACATCTCCTTGCAGGCGAAAAATCAATAAAGGATATAATTGCGCATACAAAGGAAGGAATTGACATCATACCTGCAAGCTCGGGAATAAGGGAAATGACTCAACTTTCACTGAATCATAAAATGAAAATTGTGGAAGAACTGGACCGATTAGATGCTAATTACGATATTTTTATAATTGATACAGGAGCTGGTATATCGGATAATGTAACATTCTTTTGTTCTGCTGCCCATGATGTGATAGTAATTGTTACCCCTGAGCCAACATCAATTGCCGATGCCTATGCGCTTATAAAGGTGCTTTATAGAGAACAGGGAGAACAGAATTTTCGCATAGTAGTCAATAATACGAGAAATATTACAGAAGCAAGAGCTACATTCAAAAAAATTTCTATGGTTGCAGAGAGATTCCTCGGCATTACACTTGATTGGTTAGGTTTTCTTCCCTATGATGAAAAAGTAAAAGAGGCTATTCTTGCCCAAAAACCCTATATTAATCTTTATCCCACCTCTGATTTTTCAAAAAAACTTAACGAAATTGCGAGACAATTTCTAAAAAAAGAAGTAAACTTATTAAAAGGAGGTATGCAATTTTTCCTTAAAAAAGCAATGAGTCAATAGAAAATATGTATTATTCGGAAAAGGAAAAGGAAAAGCTTATTGAGCAGTTTTTACCTAAAATAAAGCATTATGCTTTAAAATACTACTATTCTGTTCAGAACTTTTTGGAATTAGAGGATCTTATCTCTGCGGGGATTCGGGGATTACTTGAGTCTTTAAATAGATATGATGCTTCATTGAATGTTCCCCTTTCATCTTTTATTGACCATCGAATAAAAGGAGCAATTATTGATGAAATTCGTTCCTGCGATATTTTTTCAAAGGAATTCAGAAAAAAAGTGGAGGATGTTAAAAGAGCCTACAGTGAGCTTAAAAAAGCAGGAACAGAGCCATCTGATTTAGAACTTGCCTCTTTTCTTAATATTAGCGAAAAGGAACTACAAGAGGTTTATCAAAGCCTTAGAGCTTCCGATGTAATCAGCCTTGATGAATATATAGAAGGTGAAGGTGGAGATAAGCTTAGTCTGATAAATATAATTTCTGATGATAGCAATATTCTTGAAGAGGTAAAGTTTAAACAACTAAAGGAAAAGCTTGCTAAAGCCATAGATAAACTATCCCATATGGAAAAACTAATAATTTCTCTCTATTATTTTGAAGAGTTAAATATGAAGGAAATTTCTCAAGTTTTAGGAGTTTCTGTCTCGAGGATAAGCCAATTACACGGTAAGATTTTATTAAAATTAAAAAAAATACTCGAAAATAATTAAAAATTTAATAATTTTTCTGTATAATAATACTAATCTCAGTGGAGGTCATTCTATGAAAAAGAATATAAAAAAGCTATCCTTTATTCTACTAAATGACCCAGACCCTTCTGAAAGAAGAAAAGCAGCAGAAGAATTGGCATTTTCAGATGAAAGAGCAATTTATCCCTTAATTAAAGCACTCAGTGATAGTAGTCCAGCAGTACAGGAAGCCTCAACGCAGTCATTAATCACATTGGGTAGTTCTGACAAAAATAATTTTCTTATAAATCCTGGTGAGTTAGTAACTTATATGGTTATCCCTCTTTTAAGAGAAGAAGAAGCCTATTTGAGAAACACTGCTCTTTTGATTATAAAAGAGATAGGACATAATGCCCCTAATCTTCTCTATCAACTTCTTAAAGACAAAGACCCAGATGTAAGAAAATTTGCTCTTGATCTAATAGCAGATATTAAGTACGGTTTTGATGCATCATTTATTGTTCCGCTTCTCAAGGATCCAAATGGAAATGTAAGAGCTGCAGCAGCAAGGGCAATAGGAGAGATGGGATACAAGGAGGCTATCCCCGCACTAATTGAATGTCTTAATGATGAAGAATGGGTGGTTTTTTATGTTCTGCAGGCACTAGCAGCCTTAGATGCTGAAGAAGCAGTAGATCCAATAGGTGAGTTACTTCTTAACACTGATTCTTTACTTATAAAATCAGAGGCAATAGAAACTTTAGGTAAAATCGGAAATGAAAAAGTTACAGCTCCTCTTCTTAAATATTTTCCCTTGGCAACTCGAGATGAAAAAAAGGAAATAATAAAAGCTTTAATAAGAGTTGGAATTATTCCCTCTGGTACTGATATTAAGGAAGAAATAATTAATATTCTTAAGGAACAGGATTGGGACGAAAAAGTCTTAGCTATTGAAGGAATAAAGTTGATAAATTTGACAGAGGCAATTCCTTATATAGTTGAAGAAGCAGGAGCGCTTGATCCTTCTTGTTTTGATTATGATGAAAAGATATCTTTACTTCAAAATGCTCTCCTTTATCTTGATTCGGAAGATGAATTAATAGGGCTAATTGAAAGGGACAAACTTAAATACAGAGCAAAAGCCTTTGTTATTAATACCCTTGGACGAATGGGAAGCAAAAAAGCAGTACCCTTACTTATAAAACTCCTTGAAGATATAAAGAGAGACATTAGAATAGCTTCAGCAAGAGCACTTGGAGAGATTGCAGATACCCAATCAGTTCAAAAACTTGTCCTAACAAGCATTAATGATCCTGATGCCAATGTTCGCAAAGCAGCAATTGAGTCTTTGGGAATTATTAGAGATAAAAGAGCTTACGAACCGCTTTTTTCTTTGATTGAAAAAGAAGTATATCCTGATATTTTAGAATCAATTGTTACAGCCCTTATATTAATTGACCAGGATAGATTTTTAGCAGGTTTAAAATCATATGGAAGCGATGTAAAACGAATTCTTGCGCAAATTACCTATTCAATGGATATTTTAAATATGCTTCTTGAATGTGAAGATATAGAGGTAAGAAAAGCTGCCATAGATGCCCTGGGAAGAGTAGGAACCAATGAGGCAATCTCAAAGCTTATTGAATTTATATCTGGAGAAAATAAAGAGCTTAAAAAGGCAGCAATAGCAGCTCTTGGAGATGCCCAGTTCTGCTCTGATATTCTTTTTGAATGTTTGAAAGATGAAGACCCATGGATAAGATATTATGCGGTAAAGGCTATGAATAAAGGATGCGACCCTGAGGTTTTAATAGAAAAACTATCTCCACTTCTTGATGATCCTTTCCCTCCTGTGGTTATAGCAGTAATTGAGATATTGGGAGAAATAGGAGGTGGTGAAGTTTATGAATTACTCTCAAGCAGGAAAGAGCATCCTAATAGAGAAATAAGAGAAAAAATAGAGGAGGTTTTAAATAAAATATGATGACTACAGTAGCAACCTCTTCAATAGCAATGAATGATGAAATATTCAGACAGTTGAGAGATTTCATATACGAAAAAACCGGAATTTTTGTGCCAGACAATAAGAAATACTTTCTTGAGAATAGACTTAGCAGAATAATTAAAGAGCGAAATTTTCGTAATTATGAGGACTATCTCTATTTTCTAAAATACAATGCAACTAAGACTGATATAGCAAAACTTTTTGACGCAATAACAACAAATGAAACTTTCTTTTTTCGGGAGCCGCAGCAATTTGAAGTTTTTTCAAATAATTTGATTCCTCAGATAATTAAGGAAAATGCTCAGATGGGCAGAAAGGACTTAAAAATCTGGTCTGCTGCTTGTTCAAGTGGGGAAGAGCCCTATACAATTGCCATGATTTTGCTTGAAAAACCAGAGCTTGTCTCTATTAGAAAGGAGATTTACGCTTCTGATATCAGTGAGTCTGTTCTTATGTCAGCAAGAAGAGGGATTTATGGAAATTATGCAGTAAGAAATATACCTCCTGCTTATATAGCTAAGTATTTTAAAGATTCAGGTGGTTTGTATAATCTTTCAGAATCGGTAAAATCAATGGTAAAATTTTTAAATATAAATCTCATAGATGAGAAAGAGGTTAAGCAATTTAAGGGTATTGATGTGGTATTTTGTAGGAATGTTCTCATCTATTTTGATGATAAGGCAAAAAAGAAAGTTGTTTCCTTAATTTATGATGTTCTTCGTCCAAAGGGATATTTATTTGTTGGTACCTCTGAGAGTTTGCATAATATTACAAGAGCCTTTCGACCAGTAGTTATTAATAAAGTGGTAGTCTATCAAAAACTGTAACGGAGGTTTCTTTATGAAGATTTTAGTTGTTGATGATGATAAAACAACAAGAAAAATGATCTCTCTTATTTTAAAGAGTAAGGGATATGATGTGGTTACAGCAGAAAATGGAATGGAAGGCCTTCAAAAATTGGGACTTGAACAGATAAATCTAATTCTTACTGATATGAATATGCCCTACATGGATGGAATAGAGTTTACAAAGCAGGTAAAATCCCTTCCTGATTTTGCCAATATTCCGATTGTGATGATAACAACAGAAGCGGATGAAGAAGAGAAAAAAAGAGCTTTTGCTGCTGGAGTTGACGATTACCTTGTGAAACCAACCTCTGCAGATCAGATCATAGATTCTATGAAAAAAATTATGAGAAAAATTTTTGGGAAAAAAGATTAGGGAGGTAACACAAATGTTCAATTTTAAGATAAGGGTTTTGGTAGTAGATGATTTTCCTACAATGAGAAGAATTGTAAAAAATTTGTTAAAGCAACTCGGATTTGAAAACATAGATGAAGCTGAAAATGGAGAGGATGCTCTCCGCAAGCTAAAAAGTACTGAATATGGCCTTGTTGTCTCTGACTGGAATATGCCTGTGATGGAAGGTATAGAACTGCTTAAAAATGTTAGGAGCGATCCCCAACTTAAGGACATAGCTTTTCTAATGGTCACAGCAGAGGCTGAAAAAGAGAAAGTTATTGAGGCAATCAAGGCTGGAGTTGATAACTATATTGTAAAGCCTTTTACAGGAGAAGTTTTAAAGGAAAAATTGGAGAAGATTGCCCAGAAAAGGCCTGCTATTAAAGGAGGACAATAATGGCTGATGAGATGGATGAGATAATAAATGAATTTATAGTTGAGGCTGAAGAAATACTAGAGCAACTTGATCCCCTTTTTGTTGAACTTGAGCAAAGAGGGGAAGACCCTGAGATAATAAACGAAATCTTCAGGGGAATGCATACCTTAAAGGGAGCAGCAGGTTTTTTGGGCTTTCAAAATATTGTTGATGTTGCCCATCGAGCAGAGGCTATTCTTAAAAAGCTAAGAGAAGGTGATGCTACTATCAATCCTCAGATTACGGATGCAATTCTTAAGGCTACTGATGTTCTAAGGCTTTTAATCTCCCATATAAAAGCAAAAGAGGAGTTTAAAGAGGATCTGTCTCCAGTGCTAACACTTTTGGATCAAGTTCTTTCAGAGTCTTCTACTGAACAGCCGCGGGAAGAAACGAAAAACTTACAACAAGAAGCAGAGGAGACTTATTCTTTAAAGCAAGAACAGGAAGAAAAACCATCAAAAACCGAAGAGACGGTAGCTCAAGCTACAAAAGAAAAAGAAGTATCTACTCTTAGAGTGGATGTGGTAAGAATAGACAAGGTAATGGATCTTGCGGGTGAAATTGTGCTTGCCCGCAATAGACTTCTAAATCTTGCAAGCAAGTTAGAGGCAAAATACTCTGGAGATGAAAATGTAGAAAGCCTGATTGAAACAACCTCTTTTCTTGACAGGGTGACTTCAGATTTACAACTGGCTGTTATGAAAATGAGAATGCAGCCCCTGCAAAAGGTTTTTGTAAAGTTCCCGAGAATGGTTCGAGACTTAGCAAGGACACTTGGAAAAGAAATAGAGCTCGAGATAATTGGTGAAGATACAGAAGTTGACAAATCAGTAATTGAACATATCGGAGACCCCCTTGTTCACATAATAAGAAACTCCATAGATCATGGAATAGAGTCTACAGAAGAGAGAATAAAGAAAGGAAAACCTGCAAAGGGTAAAATAGTTATCAATGCTTATCAAAAGGGCACACAAATAGTTATTGATATAACTGATGATGGTAAAGGCATTGATGTGGAAGCTGTAAAAGCAAAGGCTATAATGAAAGGCTTAGTTACCTTAGAAGAAGCAGAAAAAATGTCTGAAGATGCCATAATAAACCTCATATTTATGCCAGGTTTTTCAACAAAGGAAGTCTCTACTGAAGTAAGTGGAAGAGGTGTGGGAATGGATGTGGTTAAATCCAATGTGGCGAAATTAAACGGTTATGTGGAGATATTTACAGAAAAAGATAAAGGAACCACCTTTAGAATAAGCATACCTCTTACCCTTGCAATAATCCAGACAATGATGGTTCAAGTTGGAGATGAAATATATGCAGTGCCTCAATCAATGATTGAAGAAACTTTAAGGGTTAGCATAGATGAAATTAAGGAGGTTACAGGGCAAAAGGTTCTTACAGTGCGAGATAAAGTGTTGCCAATGTTCATGCTAAATCAAATTCTTGGAACCTTTGATAGCAATGAAGGAGACAGAAAATATATTCTTGTTGCCTCTGTAGGTGATAGACGTTTTTGTATATCTGTTGATGCAGTTTTAGGTCAAGAAGAAATTGTAATAAAATCCATAAACGGAATAAACTCTGAAGAATGCGGCATTATGGGAGCAACCATAACTGGAGATGGTAAAGTGGTATTGATACTTGATCTTGCTGTTATTTCAAGAAAGGTTTTGAATGTAAAATAAAAAACTTTTGAGGAGTAATCAAAATGAAACAGTACATAGGTTTTATTTTGGAAAAAAGTGAGTATTCTATTCCAATTCTTAAAGTTCAGGAGATAATCAAGTTACCGCAGATTACTAAAATTCCAGGTGTGCCCTATTATGTGGAAGGAATCACTAATCTGCGTGGTAGAGTTATTCCTATTGTAAATTTAAAGAGAATTCTTGGTGTGCCTGAAGAAGTAGAAGGTAGTAAAGTAATTGTAATTTCATCGGGTAAAATCACCTTTGGTGCTCTTGTGGATGATATAACTGGAGTTGTAAACATAGATGAAAAAACCATAGAACCAGCAGAAGAATTTATGCAACAGGAGCAGAATCAGATTGAGGGAGTTGCTCGGCTTAATGATAGATTAATGGTTCTTCTGGATACAAAAAAGCTAATTCCTGCAGAGGATCAAGGTCTTTTTGAGGAGGAAATCGTAGAGGTAATTGAAGAGGGAGATAAGGTTGAGGTTATAAAAAAGGTTGCTGGAATTGGTGGGGAAATGACTGTGAAAGAATTTATAGACCCAAAGCGACTATATGAGGAAAAGGGAATTTCAAAGGATGACCCGAAGTATCTTTTATTAGAAGAGATTAAAAGCTTTATGGATGCGGTTTCCTTAGGTGATTTTGAAAATGCTGATAAAATAATGAACAGCATAATTCAAAAAAGTCAGAGCGATCTTTTCAAAGAGGTTGGTAAAGTTGCGAGAAAACTTCACGATTCCCTTAAGAGTTTCAGGGAAGCCCTTGATCCTAAGCTTAAAGAACTTGCAACTGAGCATATGCCAAGGGCAGTGGATCAGCTACAAATGGTCATTGATAAAACAGAGGAAGCAGCAAATAAAACAATGGAAATAGTTGAAAAATATATTCTTCAGATGGATGATCTATCAAGTCATATCAGAGAATTGCAGGGACCTGAAGCATCTGTTCAATTTGTCAGAAATTTCAAGAATTCCCTTGAGGATGATCTTACAGAAATTTTGACTACCCAATCTTTTCAGGACTTAACTGGTCAGGTTTTAAAAAAGGTAATCTCTCTTGTTGGTGACCTTGAGGTAGAGCTCATAAGATTAATAGCTACCTTTGGATTAAAAATTGAAGATAAAGAGCCAATTAAGAAAGAAGTTGAGAAGGTTACACAGGAAGATGTGGACGATTTACTCAAAGAATTCGGATTTTAAGGAGAAAAGCGTATGATAAAGGTGCTTGTTGTAGATGATTCTGCTTTTATGAGAAAAGCTCTTTCATCTATGCTTCAAGAGGATCCTGAAATTAAGGTTGTAGGAACAGCAAGAGATGGCATGGAAGCAATCCAGATGATTAGGGATTTAAAACCTGATGTGGTAACAATGGATGTTGAAATGCCTCGAATGGATGGAATCACAGCACTTAAAGAGATAATGAGTAAAAATCCAGTGCCAGTGATAATGGTAAGCTCTCTTACTACAGAAGGTGCAAAGGTTACACTGGAAGCATTAGAATTAGGTGCTATTGATTTTATTCCTAAAAATTTGGCGGAACTTTCTGTAAACATAGTAAAGATAAAAGGCATGTTAGTTGAAAAGATTAAAACCATCGGGAAGCGAGGAGTTGTAAAAAGAAAGGTAGTACCTCGACCTGCTGAAGTTCCTAAGATTGAACCTCCAAAAGTAAGGGTTACTACTGAAAGAAAGGTTGGACTTGTATCCATTGGTACTTCTACCGGAGGGCCAAAGGCCTTACAAGAGATTATTCCTAAGCTACCTAAGGATTTTCCAGTTCCCATAGTTATTGCGCAGCACATGCCGCCTAATTTTACCAGACCCTTTGCAGAAAGGCTTGACCAACTAAGTCAGCTTTCTGTAAAGGAAGCTGAAGAGGGAGAGACCATAAAGCCAGGTATAGTTTATATTGCACCTGGTCGAGGTCATATGAGACTTAAAAGAAGAGGCATTGAAACTTACATATCCATCTCCGAAGATAGGGAAGAGTTCATTTACAGACCCAGTGTGGATGCTCTTATGATTTCAGTGGCAGAATGTTTTCCTGGAAGAAGTCTTGGTGTTATACTTACAGGAATGGGAAATGATGGAGCCCATGGTTGTAAGAAGATAAAAGAATCAGGTGGTAGAGTATTTGCACAAAATGAAGAAACCTGTGTAGTATATGGAATGCCCCGTGCAGTTGTTGAACTTGGTGTGGCAGATAAGGTAGTTCCTCTTGAAGAAATGGCGGGAGAAATAATTAATGCTGTGTAAGGAGGCAACTTGCAAGAAGAAATTATAGAAAGAATAATACTTAAAACAGTAGATATTCCTCCACTGCCTTCAGTAGCTTTAAAGGTAATGGGGCTTATAAATGATGATCATGCATCAATTACTGCTCTTGAGGATATAATCTCTCGAGATCAGGGCTTTGCCACCAGGCTTCTTAGAATAGCAAACTCACCCTATTATGGTAGAGATAGAAAAATAGAAAACATCTCACAGGCTATTCTTCTAATAGGTTTTGAGACTCTTAAATCTCTTGTTATTGCCACATCATTGAGGGATTTACATAGAAGGTTTGGAGTTTTTGAACAGAGATTGTGGGAACACAGCCTCGGTGTAGCTCTATGTGCAAGTTTATTAGCTATGGTAACTCGTGTTGTAACTCCTGATGAGGCACTTGTATGTGGATTGATCCATGATGTTGGGAAAACGGTTATTAACAACGTTATGCCAGAGGTTTATATAAAGGTATATGAAAAAATGTATGAAGAAAAAAGACCTGTAATAGAAATTGAAAACGAAGTGCTTGGTTTTAACCATACAATTATTGGAAATCTAATTGCGAAAAAATGGAAGCTTCCTGAGAAAATGGAGATGGCTATCACCTATCATCACGAATATCCTTATCCTTCCCATGAAGACCCTGCATTTGCAGATACTTGTAATATTGTACGTGTTGCAGATCAGATATGCCTTAGTCTAGGCATAGGATTAAAGGTGCCCTTTGAGGTAAATATTGACTACGAATCAATAGGCATGAACGAGGAAGGAATTAAAGAACTTATTGGGTTGTTTAAGATTAAATTTGAACAGCAAAAAGAGTTTTTACTTAGTTAGTATGTCTCCTGAAGAAAAAATAGACCCTTTAAGTCCTTACAGAGGCATTAGACCTTTAAGGGAAGGTTCTGTATTTTCCAAATATAGAGTTAAAAAAAAGACTCCCAAAAAAAGAGAAACCAGCGAAGAGGAGATGGCTCCAGAGGAAAAAAAAGAGTCTCAACATCGAGTGGATATTGAAGCATAAATTTCCATATTAGGTAAAAATTTCCTACCTTTTAGATTTTTTAAGTCTTAAAAATTCCCTCAGAAAAAGAAAGATTCTATTATTCAAATGTGGCATAGCCATTGCATTACCTTTGGTAGGAGGTGAGAAGATGTATAAAGGAATTTACATATCAATGACAGGAATGGCAATGAGGGAAAATGAACTCTCTGCTGTTTCAAATAATCTCGCAAACATGAACACCACAGGATATAAAAGACAAAGTTTTGCAAGTAGGCTTTATCCACTACTTTCAGGAAAACCTTTTGAGTCAAGAGCTATTTATCATGAAGCAAGAAACCAGACTTTTTTTGGTACTCAATACATTGATACCTCTCAGGGAGTATTAAGAAAGACCGGAAATCCCTTCGATGTGGCTATACAAGGCGAAGGGTTTTTCGCAGTGCAGAAGGGCCAAAGGATTTTTTACTCAAGGGAGGGTTCTTTTACAAGGGATAATGAGAATTTCCTTGTTACTCAAGCAGGGCTAAGGGTTCTTGATGAGAATAATAATGCCATAGTAATCGAAGGTGACAAAATAGAAATAGGTCAGGATGGAAATGTTTATGTGGATGGTAATGTAGTAGCAAAGCTCAAATTAGTAAATCTACAGAATCTGAGACATGCAGGACTTTCTCTATATGAAGGCACAGAAGCAGGACAGGCAACAGGTCAGATACTTCAGGGTTGGATTGAAAGTTCTAATGTAAATCCTATGAATGAAATGGTGCAGATGATACAGGCAATAAGAAATTTCGAATTTGCTCAAAGAGTTACTGCGAATTTTGACCAGTTAGCTCAAAGAGCAGTTAGTGAAATAGCAAGAGTCTAAAAGGAGGTATTTAATGTTAAGGTCTCTATTTACAGCTGCAACTGGAATGTATGCACAGCAATTAAATGTAGATGTTATATCCCATAACCTTGCCAATGTTAATACTACAGGCTTTAAAAAGGGTAGAGCAGAGTTTCAAGATTTACTATACCAGACCATAATCACACCTGGTGCACCATCCGATGATGGAACTCAATATCCCTCAGGCATTCAGGTGGGGCTTGGAGTAAGACCGGTAGCAGTAGCAAAGTTTTTTACCACGGGTGATTTAATAAATACAGGAAATGCCCTTGACCTTGCCATTGATGGTGAAGGATTTTTTCAGATAACCCTTCCTGATGGAACCATTGCCTATACAAGAGCAGGTAATTTTCGTCTTGATAAAGATGGAAGAATTGTAACAAATGATGGTTATCCAATAGAGCCCGGGATTACAGTACCTGCGGACGCTACTCAAATAACTGTGGGAGGAGATGGAAGGGTTACAGTTCTTCAGCCAGGGACAGTAACTCCGGTTGAAATAGGAACAATAGAGCTTGCAAGGTTCATAAATCCAGGTGGATTAAAATCTATCGGGAAAAATCTCTTTCTTGAGACCGATGCTTCTGGAGCTCCTACAACAGGTACTCCTGGAACAGAGGGTAGAGGAACAATTGTGCAGGCGTTTCTTGAAATGTCTAATGTAAATATAGTCGAGGAGCTTGCGAATCTGATAATTGCGCAGAGAGCCTTTGACATTAACTCTAAATCAGTTCAAACTTCTGACGAAATGTTACAAACTACGGTAGCACTAAAGAGATAAAAAATGAAAGGAAAGTTTTGTAATTTTCTATGTTTGTTTGTGCTTATTTTAACTGTTTCTATTGCTACAAGTGTTTTTGGTTTTGACATGAATGCTCTTGGGAATCTTCTCAGAGAAGAAATGAAGAAAACTTTTGGCAATAAGGATTTTGTTATAAGGGACATTAAATTTATAGGATTTGCACCAAAGGAGGATTGTATTCCCGAAAGGATACAGATAAGGGAACTAAAGAGGCCAAGCTCTGTAGAGTTTACCTTTTACTGTAAAAATAGGCAGTATCGAGCAATAGGAAATTATGAGGTTTTTTTATCTTTGTATATATCCCAGAGACCTTTGAAAAAAGGAGACATGATAAAGGCTGAAGACATCGCAGAAATAAAGCTTCCAGTTCAAAGAATTCCTGTTACTGCTGTAACAGACAAAGAAGAACTTATAGGCAGAATAATCAAAAGAACCATTGCCCAGGGAATAATAATTAAGGAAGAACATCTTTATTCTGGCATACCAGTTAAAAAGGGAAGTAAGGTGAATGTACTTATTACCGCAGGTAAGGTCACAGTAATGACAGAAGGTGTCTTAAAATCTGACGCTATAGTGGGTGAAATGGCTAAAGTTCAATGTATACAAACTGGCAAGGAAATTGTTGGTAGGTTGATTGAAAAAGATAAAGTGAGGGTGTCAATATGAAAAAATATAATTTAATTAGTCCCTTTATTTTAGGATTCATCGTTCTTTTACTTGCAGGATGTTCTGAATTAAAAGAGGTAAGAGACATTAAGGATGCAGGTATGCCACCGAAATACTACTATAAGGAAACGCCGACAGCTACTGTAGAAGGCGAAGGATCCCTTTGGAAAAACAGAGCATCTCTATTTGAGGACAAGAAAGCAAAAAGAGTAAATGACCTTGTTACAATCATAATAAATGAATCTACATCAGCTCAGAAAAAAGCAACCACCTCTGCATCAAGAGATTCCTCCTCTAATTATGGTCTTGATTCATTTTTTGGTATGAACACAGATTTTAATATCCATAACCTTCCATTAATCAACGGATTTTATAAAGCAGGCAATATTTTCTCTCCTTCTGTTAAGGGTTCAGCGCAAAGTGAATTCTCAGGGCAAGGAGACACTTCAAGAACAGGAAGAATTACAGGAACAATCACAGCAAAAGTCGTAGAGGTGCTACCAAATGGAAATCTTGTTATTGAATCACGGAAAGAGATATTTGTAAACAACGAAAAAGAAATTTTGGTCCTAAGAGGAATAATAAGGCCTGATGACATAACTCAGAGTAATACCATACTTAGTCAGTATGTAGCTGATGCCCAGATATTTCTCGTAGGAGAAGGCACCTTAGGTGACAAGCAATCTCAAGGTTGGCTTGTAAGATTTCTTGACAAAATATGGCCCTTTTAGAGGAGGGATGAAATGGTTTGTGTGAAAAATCTGATTAATACTAAAAAGCTTACAAGCATAGTTTTCTTGATTTCTTTTCTTTTTTATTTTTCAATTGAAAATTCCTCTGGAGAAAGAATCAAAGATATAGCAAACTGGGCTGGAATAAGAGATAATCAACTAATTGGTTATGGTCTTGTTGTTGGTTTAAATGGCACAGGTGACAAAGATGGAACCTATCTTTATCAACCTATTGCAAATATGTTAAGTCGAATGGGTGTGACAGTAAATGTAAAAGACTTAAAGGGTAAAGTAAAAAATGTAGCAGCAGTAATGGTTACAGCAAAATTACCAACTAATTTAAAACCAGGTGCGCAGATTGATGTTCAGGTTTCATCGATAGGAGATGCTAAATCTCTTCAGGGTGGCACTCTCTTGCTTACACCACTTACAGGTCCAGATGGTGAGGTCTATGCTCTTGCTCAGGGTCCAATTTCAATAGGAGGATTTATTGCAGCAGGAAGAGCTGCCCAGGCAGTTAAAAATCATCAAAATGTGGGATATATCCCCCAGGGAGCAGTGGTAGAGAAAACTGTTCCAGTGCAACTTAATGGAAAAAATGAACTTCAACTTCTACTTCAATTTCCAGATATTACCACAGCCTCTAATATAGCCGAAAGAATAAACGAAAGGTTTAAAACATCTATTGCAAAAGCAAACGATCCCTCGACAGTGTTTATTTCAGTTCCGCAAAACTTTAGAGGTAATGTATTAGATTTTATGGCAGAAGTGGAAAAGATAGAGGTAAAAACCGATTTGCCAGCAAGAGTTGTTATAAATGAAAGAACAGGAACTATTGTAATAGGTTCCAATGTAAAAATTGCTTCTACTGCTTTAGCTCATGGAGGATTAACCATAACAATAAAAGAGACTCCAGAGGTTATTCAGCCACCGCCATTTGCTCCTCGAGGAGCCCAGACAGAAATAGTTCCAAGAACTGACCTAAAGGTTGAGGAAAAACAAGCATCTTTAGTGGAGGTTCAGGGTTCAACCGTTGGAGAGCTTGTGAAAGCACTAAATACCTTAGGTGTTACCCCAAAAGATTTGATTTCCATATTGCAAGCCCTTAAAACATCGGGTGCATTAAAGGCTGATTTGGTAATAATGTGAGGATAAAATGTCAATAACAAATTCCATAGAAAGCACTAAAAATATCGGCCAGAATACCTCTCAAGCTCAACTTAAGGAAATATCGAAAAAAATAGAGACACTTTTTTTAAGTGAACTGCTCAAAATAATGTTTGCAAACACTTCCTTTAACAAGGATAGAACAACATCTACCTATATGACTGCAGTTATCCCAGAGATAGCCCAGATGATGGCTGAAAGAGAAATGGGAATAGGCAGATTTTTCATGGAAAATCAGGCTTTAGAGCGAAGCATCTCTATTAATAAAAAGATTGATTTAAAACCTTTTCCAACTGAAAAAAGAGATGAAAAGCAAGCACTTTCAGCGCTTCCCCAAAAGATAACCCTTCCTGTTCCCGGAAAATTAACCTCCTCCTTTGGTATGCGTATTGATCCAATTGATGGAAAATACAGACATCATAACGGTATTGATATAGCTGTCCCGGAGGGAACACCTGTTAGAGCAGCAATGTCTGGAAAGGTTATTTATTCAGGTTATAGCAAAGGATATGGGAATTGCGTAATTATTGAGCATGAAAACGGTCTTCAGACCGTTTACGGTCATAATTCAAAAAATTTAGTAAAAGTAGGAGATAGAGTTACGCAAGAAACTGTGGTTGCTCTTTCCGGCTCTACAGGAAGGGTAACGGGTCCACATTTACACTTCGAAGTGAGAAAAGACGGAAAGCCAGTAAATCCCATAGCATTGCTAAATGATTCTGAAAAAACGACGATTATATAAATATAAAGATTAAAGAAGGAGGTGTTATAAATGATAGGAGGACCAATAAAAATAGACGGAGTTGCACCAACTACAGGGCTTCATGCAGAAAAATCATTGGGTAAAGCTCCTGAAAGAAGTGAGGAGGTTATCACAAAAGATCAAGTTACTGTCTCTGAAGCAGCAAAGAATATTTCAAGGTTAATGGTTGAGGTAAGTAACATTCCAGATATAAGGGCAGATAAAGTCGAAGAACTTAAAAACGCTATAAATGCAGGAACCTACGAGGTAAAGGGAAGTGAAATTGCAGGAAAGATAATAAAGGAGGCTTTAGTTGACAAGCTTGTATGAAGAAATAATTAAAATTCTCAAAGAAGAGGAAGTACTTCTTACAAGTTTATATCAAATTGTTTCTGAGGAAAGGGATGCAATAATCGGATTAAAATCCTCAGAGTTAGAAAAAGTTTTACTTAAGAAAGAGGAAACCCTTATGAAACTATCTCTTTGGGAAGTTGAAAGAGAGAAAACCATTGAAAGAAACAACCTAAAAGGAATTACTCTAAATGAGCTTATTAGTTATTTTGAGGAACAAGATAAATCACGGGATATATCTGAACTTAAGGGTTTATTCGATAAAATGAAAACTCTTCTTTCATCTATTAGGGAAATACAGAAAATAAATGAGCAGTTAATTGATCGTTCCCTTATCCATTTAGGAACAGCCCTTAAATTTCTTGAAAACTTTGGAATAAAGCCAAAGCAAAGCCTTTCGAGGGAGGCATAGATGTCTCTTTCAGCTCTCTTTGATATTGGGAAAACAGGCGTTCTTAACTATCAGAAGGCACTTGAGGTAGTATCCCATAACATAGCAAATAGTGCCACTGAAGGATACACAAGGCAGGATGTTATCTTTCAAAATATGCCTTCAGGTACTCTTAGTGTTAGAGGAGTTACGGGAAGAGGAGTAAAGCTTCAGGATATTCGTAGAATGTATGATTCCTTCATAGAGTTACAGCTTAAAACAGAAAGCTCGAATCTTGGTTACTGGGATGTAGTCTATAATGGAATGTTAAGGCTTGAAAGCATATTTAATGACTCCTCTGATACAGCCCTAAGCAAAAGCATAAACGATTTTTTTAATGCATGGCAGGAAATAAGTCAGAATCCCTCAGGAACTGCTGAAAGAACCCTTCTTCTTGATAAAGCAAATTATTTAGCAAAAAGAGTAAATCTCTCCTATAAATCACTAATTGATGAAAGAGCAGAGCTTTATACTGATACAAAAAATCTTATTGATCAAATAAACAAATACTTGGATCAGATAAATGAACTAAATGAAAAAATTGCCTCAAGTCCAGGTTCGCTTGATGCTTTGGATCAAAGAGAAAATCTTGTAAAACAGTTAAATGACATTGTTCAGATAAATTATTTTGAGGACAATGCTGGAAGATACTCTATTCTGCTTGGTGGAATGCCTATGGTTGATGGTGGTAAGGTTTATCATTTAAGTGTGAATCTTGATGTTAATCAAAATATGCAATTTAATCTTGAAACAGGCTCAGGAACAATTAATGTTACCCAATTAATTCAAGGTGGAAAATTAAAAGCTGAGATAGATTTAAGAGATGAAGTTATTCCTGAATATATGAACAAGTTAAACATGTTTGTCTTCGATTTTACAGAGGCAATAAATGGACTGCATAGGAGAGGATATGGTTTAGACGGCTCCACAGGAAGTAATTTTTTCACGCAACTTTATGATTTAAATACTACTTCTGGTTCCTTTGGAGATATCCAATTTAAAATTAATCAAGTTAATGCAAATACCTACGATAGTTTTTCTGTTCAGTTTGATGGAACAAATTGGACAGTCACGAATAATACAACTGGTTTACCAATAACACCTGTGGTATCCTCCTGGGTTGATGGAACGGATACTTATTACAAATTAAGCTTTAATGATATGGAAGTTACTTTTAAAAATCCGACCAATAACCTTGATCTGGATTATCAAATCAAATCAAATACAGCCTTTCTATTTAGTTTGAATATCAACAATATAAATAAGATAGCTGCTGCAAAGGCAGATCCTACTTCTCCAACAAGTGGAGATATGGACAATGAAAATGCAAGAGCTATTTATGCCTTAGTTGACAGTAAAATCATCGGTAGTTCAACAGCAACTGATTATTATCGATCTATAGTATCTCAAATAGGTGTCTATACTGCAAGTGCTAATACTCAAAAGAGCTTTCAGTCATCTCTTGTTGATGAATTACAAAAACGAAGACAAGACATCTCTGGTGTCAGCCTTGATGAGGAAGCGGTGAACTTAGTTAAATACCAAAAAATGTATGAAGCATCAGCCCGTGTAATAAGGGTAGCTGATGAAATACTTGCCACCCTTTTTGATATGGTGAGGTAAGATATGAAAGTAACAACATCGTTCATTTATCAGAGTTTTTTAAAAGATTTTAATTCCCAGTTAGAGGAAATATTCAGGGCTCAGAAACAGCTCTCTACAGGTAAAAGAGTTTTATCTCCAAGTGATGATCCTGTTGCAATGTCTCGAATTGTGAAGTATAGATCAGAACTCTCTGCCCTTGAGGAGTACTCAAGGGTAATTGACACCGCTGATATTTATAACTCTGCAATTGAAACAGCCATCAATGATCTTAAAAATATGGTAATAAAGGCAAAAACCTATGCTGTTAATGGGTCAACAGATACACTATCAGCTACAGATAGACTTGCTTTAGCCCAGGAGGTTGATTCAATACTTCAAAGAAGTATAGAGGCAATAAACACAAAGGTATCAAGTAGATACATATTTGGTGGTTATAAAACAGATATTGCACCAGTTAACGTAGCTACAGGCATCTATCAATCAGATACAAATCTTCAGTATGTGGATATAAGCTTCTTTCTTGATGTAGCTGTAAATATTCCTGCTACTGACTTCTTTACTTATCAGATAGATCCAACTGATCCTGATAGAAATCTAAAGGTTTTAACACCTTATAATTACAATTTCACAGGAGATCCAAATGGAGTATACGACGCAGATCCTCTCTCTGCACTATTAATGGCCCAGCCTTCAGGTGGAGCAATAACTTATCCAACAGCATCTTTTTCTGCCAGTGGAGGCACTCTTAATATTATCCTTGAAGACCTTGGCTCAGCCTCAGTAAATATTAATCCTGGGGCCTCTCTTGAGGATATAAGGGATGCTATAAACTCACAAGCAGGAAGCATTGTTAAGGCTTGGGTAGTCAACACCGGAACATCAACTTCGCCTGATTACAGACTTGTTATCGGTAGTGTGCCAAATGGAAAATCTGATATGGTTAAGATTTCAGTGACAGCACTATCAGGAGATAATCTTAATCTTTTAGGAAACATGAGCCTCGAGGAAAATATAAATGGCTATAATTACATAACAGATCCTACGGATCCTAATTATTATAGCTTCAATAACAACTATCTGAATGAGAACTACTACTTAAGGGCTCTTCATTTCTTGAAGGTTGCCCTTGAAAACAATGATCAGGGACGAATTCAAAAAGCAGTTGGATATCTTGATAAGATTGCTGATAAACTATACAGACAACAGTCGATTATTGGAGCAAGGCTAAATAAAGTGGAAAGCACAACAGACTACAATTTAGAGGTAAAGACAAACACTAAACAAAGTCTTTCCAATGATCAGGATGCCGATGCACTTCAAGTAATTTCCGAATTGCAAAGGAGAATGACTGTACTGCAGGCATTGAGGGTTACTCTTTCAGACTTTTTCAGAAGCAATCTCTTTGATTTTCTGAGGTAAATTTGCTCATTCTTACAAGAAAAGAAGGGCAATCTATTCGGATCGGAGAGAATATCGTCATAAAGATAGTTGCTATTGATGGTGGTCAGGTAAAAATTGGAATTGATGCGCCGAAAGGTGTTGCTATTTTCAGAGAAGAACTTTACGAAAAACTTAAAGAAAGCAATATCGAAGCCTTAAAAACATCAAAAGAAGTAAGTTTTGAAGAATTAATCTCTAAGATTCCAAAAGATGACGAAAAGACAGACTTTGAAAAAACAAAGAAAGATAAAAGAATTTTCAAAGAGGAGAAAAAAGAATGATTTCCATCAAGTCTCAAAGATTTGGTGAACTTCAAATTGAGGAAGAGGAAATAATAGAGTTTCCTCTTGGAATTCCTGGTATTCCCTTTAATCGATTTATTATTAAAGAGCTTATTGATCCAGTAAAATGGTTTATTGCCGTAGAAGACTCAGATATAGCAATGCTTATTGTTTCGCCTTTTAAATTTTTCCCTACCTATGGATTTGAAATAAGCGATGAGATTGTAGAAACCTTAGAAGCTGAAACTGAAGATGAACTTGAGGTTTATGTGTCTTTGCTTAAATACAACGATGGTGTTGCTGCAAATCTTAAATCACCCTTTGTGATAAACAAAAGAAAAAAAATAGGTGTTCAGATTATTCTTGAAGATGAAAGATATAAATTCAGAGAGCCCATAAAAAAATAATATCTCTGAGAGGCAAAAGATGAAAGTATATAAGTCGAAGGGAAAAACCGATATATTATTTAATGGCTACACCTTTAAAATAAAACCAGGTGATAAATTTCTATTCGCAGATGATGTTTTTAACCTTCTTCCAGAGCCTTTAAAATCTCTTTTCGAGCAATCTTATAGTGTGCTTCCTCCCTTTTACAAAGGTCAATCCTTAGATGGAAAAACTCTTCTTTTCATAGCTCAAGCAGCAATTGGTGATGCTCTTTGTATGACTCCTGCACTTAGAGAAATAAAGAAGAAGTATCCCACTATGACTCTCAATGTCTCTATTTCAGGTAAAGCAAGACCTGTTCTTGAGGGGCTATCCTATATTGATAATCTTCTTCCAATGCCAATTCCTTTCAAAGAAGTTGCAAAGGCAGACTATATTGTAAAGGCTATTGAAATGGTTGGTACTCCCCAGTTCGATAGTCTGAGTCTTGTTGAATACTACCTCTTGAAATTGAACATTCCAAAGGCAGAAAAAGAGACGCCTGATGTTATTTTAGACAATGCTATATTAGCTGAAATGCAAGAGATTTTCAGCAAAATAAAGGAATCATCAGGTGGTAAAAAAATACTACTTTTTCATTATCTATCCTCTTCAGTTCACAGAACCCTTCCTCCGAAACTTTTAAAAGAAATAGAGGATTTAATATGGGATGAATATGTTCCTGTAATATGTTCCATGCCCAATGAGGATATAACTGTTGAAACTGCTCTGGATATTTATGGCATTAGAGCAGCGAATCTTTCAGTGTTTATGAAAAATATTAAATATCTTATTGCTGCTGTAGCTCTTTCTGATGCAGTTATAACAGCAGATACAGTAACTGTTCACATAGCAGGAGGATTAGAAAAACCAGGAGTTCTAATTACAGGACCTATTGATGGTCAGTTAAGAGTTGGAAATTATCCTACTATAATATCTGTTTCTTATCCCTACAAAGGTCAAACCTGTATTGCTCCATGTATGCAACATGCTCTTAAAACTCCTTGTGCTGAGGCTCAGATTAAGAGACAATTTTATAGCCCCTGCATTGAGAGCATCCCTCCGAAGGTAATCTACTTGGCTCTCAAAGATGCTGAGATTCTCTCATGCAGTGAATATGAAAGACCGAAGAAATGTATACTCTGTGAGTTCATGGGAGAGATTCCGCTTTTTGAAGTAATAAACAGCCATCGGATTTTTGAATGTCCTTCCTGTGGATTACATTTTGTCTATCCGATGGGAACAATGGATTATGAAAAAGCCTATGAAAAAAAACACGGAGATCTTCTTGACTTTTCTTTAAATTTGGCTTATGATTCCTATCAAAACGTGGAAGATGAAAATAGCGAGATAGAGAGGTGGAGTAATCTTCCGAGATTTAAAGTAATATTGCCTATATTATCTGAAATTCCAAAGGGTAAGCTTCTTGACATCGGCTGTTCAACAGGCTTTTTTATGCTTATTGCTAAAAGATTAGGTTTTGAAGTTTACGGTATAGAGGCTTCTGAGCAGGCGGTTAATATAGCAAAGGACAAATTTAAGCTAAGTGTAGCAAAAGCTCATTCCCTTGATGAAATACCAGATAGCTTTCCTGAATCATACGATATTATAACCGCCTTTGAAGTTTTAGAGCATTTAGAAGAGCCTTTTAAATTTTTACAGGATATTTATTCGTTACTAAATGAAAAGGGAATACTTATACTTAGTATTCCTCCTTTTTATAAATTTGAAAATGTAGCATTGGGCTACAGAAAATACAAATGGTGGAATAATGACTATCCGCCTCACCATGTTACTCGTTGGAAACCCTGGACTCTCCATTACGCATTAAAAAAAGCTCAATTTAACCAAATTCATCTTTTCACTGAACCTCTAATTCCTGGAACAGTTAGCGAAGGAATTAATATAAAAGCCTTTGAATTTGCTACAGAGCAAGGTTCTAAGGTAACAATTCCTAATAATGTCACAGCAAGTATTCTTTTTGAATTATTAAAGCCTCTATTTTTAAATTCAAAAAATCTCGGTAATTTTCAATATGCAATTGCGGTAAAGGGCAAATCTCCACTCAATCTGGAGGGACTAATTCTTCGGGCAATAAGATTTTCAGCGGTCGAGATAATTTGGGGCAATGATAGATAAATTTAAATAAGACCCGACTTCATCAATTAAGGGTATATTTTATTTAAAAAAAACTAAATATTTCAGAAACTCATCTTTTCCTTTCCCACTTAATGTAGTCTAATGTCTTTTACTCCTCTTAAAGCCAATTTCTCTCTTGCTTCGTTTACTAATATCAAAAATCTTTACCTGCAAAACTTGAATCAAAAGATGAATACTATCTCCGTTGATTTCTGGTTTTAATCCATTGCATTCTACACATAATCCTTATGCTATTAAGGTATCACGATTAACGAAAGACATGGTTCTAATGAGATTTGTAAAGGATAGAGAGAGCTATAAGGGAGAGAATAAAGGCAGGAAGGAGTCTCTTACTCCCCCTCATGTCACTGCGAGGCCACGAAGTGGCCGTGGCAGTCTCTTTCTGTCACTGCGAGGAACTCGATGTCCCGAAGGGGTCTCTAAGTAAAGTTTACGAAAAGACAACTACGAGATCCCTTCGCTGACGCTCGCAATGACTCCTCCTCCATCGTCATTCCGAACGAAGTGAGGAATCTCATTTCGTCCAAGTAGGAGGAACGACGAGATTGCTTCGTCGCTTGCGCTCCTCGCAATGACAGAAAAGAATAGTCTCGCAATGACTGAAGAGGGAGCTTGCAATGAAAGAAAGGGGTGAGGGGTTCTAATTGCAAGCATAGAGCGGAACGTAAAGATATGATCAGACTCGCAAATGAGATAACAAGGCAGGAGGAAAATATAGACATTAGAGGAAAAATAGGATGGTTTAAAAATGGCTTAGAAGGCATGTAGACTAATTTGTAGATGATAACTCATTGATTTACAGTGGTTTTTATGTTCCTTGTGATGAAGTTGGGTAAGATTATCTTTTTACTCGTATCTCTGAGTTTTTATTAAAAATGGTCTCGCTAATTTTGGCATCTCTAAAATCTGTTGCCATTAATACACAGGCAAATATCTCACAGCCTGTTAGTATGGCATCTTTGAATGTGGCAGCAGACAGATCGGACATATAAAATGAGCAACCCGTAATAGAGGCACCTGTAAAATTAGCTCCAATAAAGCTTGCCTGTTTAAGGTTTGAGTTCATAAGGAAGGCTTCTATAAAAATTGCCATTGAAGAGTCTGTCATCTGAAGATTTGCCTCAGTAAGATTTGCCTTTTCAAAATTAGCACCGGTAAGTTTAGAATTAAGAAAATTTGCATTTTTTAGACTCGCCTCATTAAAATTAGCCATTGTAAGAATTGAAAAATTAAAATCAACCCTTTCAAGATTTGCCCTTGAAAAATTGGCTCCTGTAAAATTAGAACTATCTAATTTGGCATCTGTAAGATCAGCATCTTCAAAATTACAAAGAGAAAAATTAGCACTGCTTAAATTGGCATTTCTAAGATTAGCTCCCCTGAAAGAGACGCCTACAAGATCTATTCCGCTAAGGTTTATGCCTTTTAGGTCTTTTTTAGAAAAATCCTCATCTTTTTTAGCAATTAAAATTATTTCTTCTCTTTTCATTGTTTACAATCCTTTTTTAAGAGTTTAAAATTTCATTAATTTTCTTAATAAGTTCCTGCTGCGTGAAAGGCTTATTGAGTATGTGCATTCCCTTTTTTAGGATATGATTTACATGAACCACATTGTCAGTGTATCCGGTTAGGAATAAAACCTTCAAATCAGGTTTAATCTCACTCAGTATTTCATAAAGGGAAAAGCCACTTAATTGTGGCATTATTACATCTAAAAGGCACAACTCTATTTCGTCTTTTTTGGACTTAAATAGCTCAATAGCTTCTGTGCTATCACTTGTAGCATAGACGGTTAGATTTAAGTTTTCAAGAAGTTCTTTAACCAGTATGAGAACTTCCATGTTATCCTCTACGAGAAGAACTTTTTTACCCGAAAGATTGAGATCTTTAACAGAAACTGTAGATTCTTCAGGGAAATGTTCGGTTGAAATGGGGAGATGGATTTTAAAGGTTGTTCCTTTTTTTAATTCACTGTAAACGGTTACAAAGCCTCCGTGCTGACTTACAATACCGTGAACAACCGACAGTCCAAGCCCTGTTCCTCTTTCTTTTGTTGTAAAGAAAGGATCGAATATTTTGGTGAGCATCTCATTTGGAATTCCTACTCCTGTATCTGAAAATTTTATTACTCCAAAGATTCCTTCCTTTGCATTAGGGTGAAACTTTACATAATAGGAGTCAATTTTTTTAATATCTGTTTCTATTCTTATTTTTCCTCCATTTGGCATAGCATCTATTGCATTTGTGGTTAGATTTAGCAAAATCTGAGTTAGCTGAGTTTTATCAAATTTTACTGGACAGGGCTTGTCAATTAAATTCAACTCTAACTCTATATCATCTCTAATTGATGCTTTTAGTAATTTTACGTCTTCCAGAATAGCCTCATTTAGGTCATAAACCTTCAACTCTAAAATCTGTTTTTTTGAAAAAGCAAGAAGGCTTTTAATAAAGTCTTTTCCTTTGTTGACAGCTTTCATTATTGACTCAACATATTTTTTAATATCTTCGTTATTTCCGTATTTCATGTTTAATAGTTGAGCATTTCCATATATAACAGTGAGGAGATTATTAAAATCATGGGCAACACCACCTGTAAGTCTTCCAATACTTTCCATTTTTTGGGCTAAAAATATCTGGTCCATAAGCTTTTTCTTTTCAGTTAGATCGAAAAGAATTATGAGATAACTTTCTAAATTTTCATCTTTATCCTTAAGAGCTGTAGAAGTAAAGAGCACATTTAAGATGTCTCCATTGGAGCTTTTAATTTCAATTTCTTCGTCTTTCAAATAATCGGATTTTGCCATTTCAGTTTGCATTTTCTTAACATACTCAGAATCTATGAAAAGACTGAAGAGGTTAAGCCCTTGATTTTTAATTTCCTCTTCTTTAAACCCAAGGAAGTCATGGAAAGCAGGGTTTGCATCCAATATTTCACCGGTTGGCTTTATGAGACATATTGGAGTTTTTGATTCGCTAAAAAGTTTTTTAAATCTATATTCTCTATCCTTTACTTCTTTACTCATATTTTTGAGGCTTTCAAATATTTCAGCCATTTCTTCAAAACTATCCTTTGGTACCTTTACGCTGTAATCTCCTTTTTTTATCATTTCTATAT